>CACYLQ010000090.1 GCA_902775195.1 uncultured Pseudobutyrivibrio sp. | reverse complement strand
TCTGCCACTTCGATACATCATACCCCCTACCTTTATATCTCCTACAATGTGGTTGAGGACTCCATCATCACTGCTGAATCCCATTGGACAGAATACCTGACCGCATTTATCCTCTAGGGTCATACCTCTAAAGGTAGACTCAACCCACTCTATAGCCTCATCATCTAAATAAAAGGGATTTCCCCTATAATCTATATTTGACATTTATAACCTCTTTAATTATAAAAATACTTTCTTAAAAAATATGTAGGACCGCAGCTCCATGCGTGGCAATAGCTATTTACTATTGTTCCTCCATATGGTGACTCATTAGGGTTCTTTGGGTTGTATAATTCCCAGAACGTATCTGCTCCCTCATCAAGCATTCCGCCCCAATAGCTTTCCATTTCTTTAAGGGCCAAATCTTTTTCCCCAATCATAATCAGTGCTTCAATATAATTGTGATACTTCCGCTGATATAAACTCCATTTTCGCTATCAAATAAAAACTTGTTAGCTGATGTTTTAATCTGTAGATAGTATTGTGCATACTCTTCTTCTACTAATACATCCTCCACAATCTGAGCCAATTCAATAGCAGCCTCCAGGGCATAAAGAAGAATTCCCTGGGCACTGCCCTGTTTGTTAAGTCCTAAATTCCAATCTACAAAACACCATCCCAACTTGTCAGAATCAGCCACAACATAATTGTCATCCAGATTATTCATAGCAAGCTCTATCTGCCTTTTGCATACATGCCATAAATCCTTAACCGCCTGCAAGTCTGCTGTTTTTCTGTAGTAATCCAGCAATATGTTTATGAAAAACAGTGAATAATCAAACATAAATGTATCATCCACTTCAGGCTCTGGTTCTAAAAAGATGCAAGCACCAACTCGGCCCTCATCATTTGTCAAAGCCCCAAACAGATACAGACCTTCCTTTACCAATTCGTAATTACGATATGTTTCATAATTAGCCAGTGCCTGCATTCTAAGGTCACCAATCCAAAGTCTTCTGTCTCTCTTTGGACCATCCTCAAATACAAGCTGCATACAATCATGAAGTGTTTTTATTGCAACCTTATCAAGGCTTTTATGTAATTCATTTGTTGTATTTAATGCTACAAGCTTTGTATCATCAGCAGAAGACTCACTAGTGCATACCACGTTATCAAAATAAATCTTGTACTTATCACTAATATCTAAAACCTCAATCTTTACATATCTAAAAGCATATCTTCTTGGAAGTTTTACTGTTGAAGGAATCACATCCACATGTATATATTCCTCCTCAATCCAGGATGCACAGACCCAACCATTGTATTCTTTAGGATTCTCTGTAAGCTCTATTTCTCTTTCTGCAAAATGCAATCTAAGATATGCAGGCGCATCTGGATGAGATCCTTTTGCCTTTAAATCAAAAGCCAATCTTCCCACCTGATGATCACCGAAATCAAGTACAATAGAATCCCCTTTTTTCAACTGCTTGGTTTGGTAGTCTGTGCCAACTGGACTTACATTTTTATATATCAACTTTGGCATAAGACTTATTGCCTTTTTTAATAATTTCTCGTCTCTCATGGTCTAAATAGTCTCTTTATCAAATTATTGTTGTTTAAGTAAATCAAAAATACTACAAGCAGCACAGCATTTATGATTGATTGTGTTGATGCAGTAACCTGATTTGAAAATACTGCAAAGGTTGAATTCAAAAGCGACATGCAAACTGCTGCAAGAAGATAACCAACCTTTTCGTTGCAGTAGCCACCAATGTATCCTCCAATAAACATTGGCAGGAATGCAGTAAACATGATGGCAATACTTCCAAAATTAAGCTGTCCGCCATTGATAGTTGTGTTTCTTGCTGCATTTAAAAATCCAACAATTCCCATTAATCCACCGCATATGCCATAACAAATAAGTGCATTCTTAACCTCTTTGATACCTGTGTTAATTGCTACCTTTTGTCCACTTTTTAGTGCCAGGTAATCATATCCAAATGTTGTCTTTTCAAATACAACAATCATGAATATGAGCACCACCGTAATGATAATAAATGCATAAACCCAAGTACTTACAAAGGCCGACATTGAATTATTCTGAACAGTTTTCATTACATATTTTCCACTGGTGAGTGTATAAAGAATGCCCTCATATATAAGAGTTACACCAAGTGATGTTATGATAGGTGGTAGTCTCAAAATCACATATATTCCACCTGAAATAAGTCCAAGCACTACGCCAACAATAAGTGTGATAATAAGCATTACAAAAGATGACCCTTTTTGACCTGCCATCAGTGAATAGGTAATCTGTGCTCCTATGACTGACGATAAAGCGGCCATTGACCCCAGCGAAAAATCAAAACGTCCACTGTTAAGATTTATGGAAAGGGCCATTGTAGTAATCATTACTATGGCTGTGTAAACTACAAAATTGTCAAAACTCTTTGCATTTGTAATTATATTTTGTCCTTGTGTTAGGCAAAGCAGTTCCAGCACTACAGCTACAAGAACTGGTATTGCCAATGTATGTATTATCCTCTTAGGGGTGCTCATAATTGCCTCCAAATATTACTTTGACTCTACTAAAGTCTTTATATTTTCAAATGTAACTGAATCACCAATGATTGAATCAAGAGATTCCTTGTCATAGATTGGTGTATCACCATTATCTGTTACATAGTACTGATTAAATGAATCAACATCTGTTGCTACAAGATATCCCTGGCTTAATGAAACTGCATTACCATCATTGTCACGGATTACATTTCCATTTACTGCATTCATAACAAGTGCAAATACAGGTCCAATTGATGATGAATATTTACCAGCAAGATATGTTAATGTTCCATTTGTCATTGAATCCAAATTCATTTCTGTGAATGAATCAATATCAGCAAACTGAATATCATTCTGTGATAATGTCTGGGCGAAGAATGTAGTAGCCATACCAACTGATAAAAATGCATCTGGTGCTTTTTGAATAGCTGCATTTAACTCATCTGTTGTTGTATCGCCGTAGCCCTGAAGATATGCAACCACTTCAACATCACCTTCAATCTTTGATAAATCAATTGCCTGATCACCAAAAATCTGTCCAATCATTCCATTCATATCATCTGTGCCACCGTATGTATCACCAAGACCTGCGATGACACCAGCTGCTCTATATACGTGCATTGGGTTTGGAATAAAGGCGCCATATATTGCAACCTTGCTAACACCTTGGCTCTTAAAATGCTCACCCATAGCCTTACCTGCTTCAAATTCTGTTTCATTTGAAGGGCCAATCTGACCTACAAAATGCTCATAACCCTTGTATGTTTCATACTGCTCCTCATCAAGCACACCTGATGCGATTGCATAATAAACTCCATATTCTTCACATGTTTCAATCTGCTGTGCTCTATCTGAACTTGAAAGAGAAATGATTGCATCATATCCCTTTGATGCAAATTTTTCGATCGCAGATTTCTCATCTTCTGCACTTTCTAACGCATCTGTATAATCAAAAGTTACATCATAATTTTCCTGAATATATTTCTCGTAGTAATTTCTAAATCCAATTGCTTCCTCACCACTTACATCTGCAACAAGAACACCAATTTTTACTGAGTCCTTGCCTGACTTGGAAGCTGAACCATCAGCTGAATCTCCTTTGCCGCAACCTGCTAACATGCTTACTGACATTACACCAGCAAGTGCCAGACTTAGTACCTTTTTAAATCTGTTTTTCATCTTAAAAATCCCTCCATTGTTTGCATTAATATATTCAAAAGCTGCTTTTTACAACCTTCGTTTCATCTTTATCTAGGTAGCATCTGTGAACGGTAATTCATGCTTGTCACATATACCACTGCTAAGAAAAACACTGCAGAAATAACCTGTGTAATTCCATAGGCTGCGCTACTATCAATTAGAATTTCCAAAATATCGTTAAGAAGCATATATGAAAATCCTCCAACAAGTGCTGCGTATATCTTCGAACGAGGTCCACCTGATATAGGCATTCCACCAAATACAATTGCTATGAAAATATTCATTCCAATACTTGATGCTGTCTGAGTTGTAACTGATGGTGTATAGGTAAGTGTTAAAAATGCACCAAGCCCTACTCCAATACCTGCCATCACAAATGCGATAATTGTATATTTGTTAGCCTTAATACCTGTTAAGCCTGCACACAGTGGATTACCTCCTATGTATTTCATTCTTCTACCTGTTTTTGTATGTTGGAATATGAAATAACAAATTCCAAAATATAGGCCCAACAAAAGAATCTTAAATCCCACTCCTGTGTATGGTTCAACAACACTGCTTGGAATGCTTATTCCACCAAGAGCACCACCGTCTGTTGTGATAATCTGTGAAGCAATTGCCGACAACACCGACATCATTGCAACTGTTGTTACAAATGCTGGTATGTTAAAAATCGATGCCAGTATGGAATTGAACAATGAGCATACAATTCCAGCCAAAAACAATACTAATATCATTAGCACAAGGCTTTCTGTCTTGTTGTACACTGTAACTCCCAATGTAGCTGCAAAAAGTGTAGATGCTCCAAGACTTATATCAAAGGTTCCTAACGTATATATAAATATCGCTCCTGTGGCGACCACTGCAAGAACTACAGCTTCGTTAAACACTATCTTCAAATACATATCTAATCTATATTCATTCATTTGCACTACTGTGCAAAATACAATGAACAGCACTATAAGAGCTACGATTGGAAGTATAGCTATAAGCATTTGACTATTTTTTAATTTATTTCCTTTACTCACAACCTGCCTCCTAAATCATGTAGTTAATTACATCTGCTTCTGACAGATCTTTACTACGCTTAAATTCTTTTGTAATTTGTCCATCCTTCATGATTAGCACTCTATCACTCATTCCAATAAGTTCTGGGAGCTCCTCGCTAATCATCAAAATGGCTTTACCTTCATTTTTAAGCTGAACCATCAGCTGATACATGGCCTGCTTAACACCAATGTCTACACCTCTTGTCGGACAATCAAGTATTAATATCTCACTGTCGCAGCCAATCCATTTTCCAAAAACAACCTTCTGCTTATTGCCACCTGAAAGCTGACTAACCTGCTGATTCATGCTGCTGCATTTTATTGATAAGTTTTTAATCTGATTGCTTACATATTTCTTTTCATTTTTTGATGTAACAAGGCCTGCTTTTGTTTTAAAAATATTCATTCCTGCGATGGATATGTTGTCCTTAATGCTGGCCTCCAAACAAAGTGATTTAGTATCTCTATCCTTTGATACATAACCGATTTTTTGTCCCACTGCATTGTGACAGCTCTTGATTACCTTGCCTGAATCGGCAACAACCTCTCCACTATCAAGTGCTAATGCTCCAAACAGTGCTTCGCCCAGGTAGTGCATTCCGCATGTAGATAATCCTCCGATTCCTACTATCTCCCCTTTATGAAGCTTAATATTTACATCCTTAAGCTTATCTCCATAATTAAGTGATTTCCCCTCTAAAGCTACAGCATCTTCACTTGTTGCATCATAATCTGCTCTGTAATAATCTCCCTGAAGCTCACGTCCAATCATGCTTGTCCTTATTAAATCAGCAGCAAACTCCTCTTTCTCAAATGTTCTTATTAGCTTTCCATCTCTTAGAACTGTAAGTGTGTCACAAACAGTCATTATTTCATCCAAATCATGAGAAATGAAAATAACTGATTTATTCTCATTTTTTAATCTCTTGATTAAGCTATACATAAGTGTTCTTCCATCATGAGACAAAGCTGTACTTGTTTCATCTATTACCAGGATATCTGGCTTTTTCATCATAACCTTGGCTATCTCTACCAGTTTTCTTTCCTGAAAATCCAGACTTTGCATCAAAATGTTTGACTTAACATTGGTAATACCTATGTTTTCAAGCACTTTATCAGCTTCACGATATAATCTTTTTTTATCAATAATCCCAAACTTGTTTTTAAACTGATTAAGCTCACCTAAGAAAATATTCTCTGCAACAGATATACCTGCTATTGTTCCACTTTCTTGAACAACCATCCCTATACCTTTTGACAGAGCATCAATCATGCTCTCTGGCTCCCATTTGTTATTTTTAAAAACCATCTGTCCACTATTCGCTTTTTGCATGCCGGCCGCAATAGAAGAAATTGTAGATTTTCCTGATCCATTTTCTCCAATAAGGCCTCTAATTTCCCCCGGAAAAACTGTAAGTGAAACATCATTAAGAGCAACTACACTCCCAAATCTTTTTGAAATATTTTTCATCTCAAGAATTGGCTCACTCATATTCAATACACACCTTTCTTGCTTAACTTGTAAGACGATTATAAATACATTTAATCCCCAAGATAATTCACAATATTAATCAACTCTATTGATTTATTTTGATGTATATAATTTATTTTTCTAATCTTATTGATACTTTTTGACATTAGAAAGATTATGGTTTATTATCGTATGCATGGATGCAACGGCTTTAAAACAGCATATCTACGATATGACTGACACAGAAAAATTTTATAAAGAATACTATATTGCAAGGAGCAATCCCAAAAATTTAAATAAGTTTCTTGCAAATCTTGATATGGAGGATGTATTTAAGAGACATCTTTTGATATGGGAAGTAAAAGAAACTATTCCAGATGTTTTTGAAGATTCATTCTTTTTTGATCTTACTAATAATGATAGTATTGTAGTTCAAAAGCATGAAAGATACAGCCCAGCCATAGAACACAGCCATACCTTTTTTGAGATTACTTATATATATGATGGTAAATGTACCCAGGATATTTCTGGCAAGACAATCGAAATGCGCACTGGAGATTTTTGTATTATTCCACCTGGAATTAAGCATTCTATTTCTATTTTTGATGACACAATAGCTATCAATATAATGCTTAGAAGAGATACCTTGCATTCTATGTTTTATGGCTTCCTTAATACTCAAAACATCCTGTCATCATTTTTTTTAAACAATATATATGCGAAAAAAGCAAACGATTATATTATGTTCAGAACTGGCTCAGATAGTGCATTAAGCTTGTCATTTATATGGATGCTGTCAGAAAGCAGGAACAGACAGGAATATTATTATCAGGCAATCACTAATACTCTTCTTTTGGATTTTTACCTGATTATCAGAAACTATTCTGAGTCAGTGCAGATGCCACTTTTCGATAGCCGTGTTGATGTACAGCGCTACGCTCTTATTCAATATATTCAAGAGAACTATAAAGAAATTACTCTTTCAGATTTGGCAAAAAGATTTCATTATTCCAATGAATATACTTCACGTCTAATTAAGGAGCTCACTGGAATGAACTATACTGAAATCTTAAGAACCGTAAGAATTGAGCATTCACAGGATTTACTTGCTAATTCTACCATGTCTGTATCCACCATCGCTGAAGCTGTAGGCTATGACACTGCAGAACATTATATTAGACAATTTAAAAAATATACTGGAATGACACCATCTGCATTCCGCAAACAATCCGCTTCTAATAAAGAAAGATAATAAAAAGGGCTGCCTCGGCAGCCCCTTAAGCTATTCTACATCCTTATAAATTATCAGAAAAAATCCGGAACCTTCTGGCTATCATTAGCCATTCAACGAATCAATCTTAAAAATCTATATCAAGAAATCTTTTTGCTAAATCTCTATCTGTGGAGTCCTCTCTGAAAACTCCATATACATCCCAAGAATACGCATCCTTTATGTCTATAGCACGTATGTCATCATCATCCTCAAAAAACTTAGGTGATATTCCTATACCAATTTTATTCTTAACTAATCGATATATAGATTCACCTTCGCCAACTCTTGCTATAATATTTGGCATAAATCCATTTAAGTGACATGCGTTAATAACATCATGATATACTCTGTATTTTT
>CACYLQ010000089.1 GCA_902775195.1 uncultured Pseudobutyrivibrio sp. | reverse complement strand
GGAGTAGTCAACAAGACCTTAAAAGACTACGAAAAGCAAAAGAAGGAAGGCAAGAACCCTGTATTTATCGGAAGTCACGTAGGACTAAAGGAAGATGAGATAAGCTTCTGGAAATAAATTCTATATATACTAAAACTCCCAGCCCGTGCTGGGAGTTTTTTGAAATATAATATAATTGTTCTAGGATATTACTATCTATGGGGGAAAAATAGCTATAGATAGTAGTCATATGGAAGTACATTACTACCTATAGTTGAAATATAGCCATAGATAGTAGTCCCTCGAAATGATGTTACTATCTGTAGGAATAAAATAGTCTTAGGGTAGTAGTTTTTGTTAGAGCCACTACTATCTGTGGGCGAAAAGTGATTATAGGTAGTAAATAATGTTAAAGTCACTACTACCTGTGGAAGAAAAGTGTTTCTAGGTAGTAAATAATGTTAGAACATCTACTACCTACAATAGAAAATGGCTTGTAGGTAGTAACCTGAGTGGAAATCACTACTATCTTAACAGGATAATTGACTGTAGATAGTAATGGATTAATAGAGATTAAAGGTAAACATGGTACTTAAATAACTTTCGCAATAGGAAAAATATTTATATACAAACTAGAAAACTAATATGTTAAAATATCTCTAACCAAATCTTATAATCTGAGTAACAAAATTGCTATTCATACATAAACTCGGGAGGCTCAGATTATGGGAGAGACAAAAACAGTAGGATACAAAGATATATTAAAGATAGCTAATTGCAGGAAGCTATTATTCTCAAATTTTATTAACAGATTTGGAGATTCAATAGATGCCATAGCATTTACATGGCTGGTGTATCAGTTGACAGGTAGCGCAACCTGGTCAGCAATCATCTTTGGGCTTAATCAGCTACCAGGTATAGTTGTGCTTCCACTGGCTGGAGCATGGGTAGAGGGAAAGAACAAGAAAAAGATTATCGTATATACGGATTTGCTTCGAGGCATGGTAATAGCAGGATTTGTAGTTTTGTATTATCTGCATTTGGTTAATCCTTTTATCATGGCTGGATTCACACTACTTATCACTACCATTGAATCCCTCAATGAACCTGCAGCAGGTGCTTTTGTGCCAGAGATTGTTCAGGGTGACTATTACACTGTTATGCAGAGCATGAAGATGACAGTGGCTCAGGTGGTTAATCTTGTTGGAATGTCATTGGCTGGAATTATTATTGCAGCTTTTGGAGTGGGCGTTGCAATGCTTATTGATGTGGCTACATTTTTTATTGGAGCATTCATCATCCTATTTATTGATTACAGCAAATGTAAGGTTCAGAGTGCAAGCATAAGCGAACAGGATTATATGACCAAGCTCAAAGAGGGGTTTAAGTATATGAAGGGCAATGGCACAATCCTTTATTTCTGCCTTATGGCAGTAATGTTGAACTTTGTGCTTTCACCACTGAATTCTTTATTAACACCACTTGTATCTAGTGTATATATGAAGAATGCTGATTTTTTGAGTATTGTTATGGCGGGACAGTGGGTTGGTGCAATCATTGCATCACTGGTTTTGCCAAAGGTTATATCTAAGATTTCATTTGATAAAGCTGTTGGTTGTCTTGGAGCGATTGAAGGAGTGGCTTGCCTTTTGCTTTCACGAGGAGCGTTAGTGAAAGGTAGCATGATTATGTCGATTGTGTTGGCGACAGGCAGCATGTTTATAATTGGTTTAACTATGTCCATTCTTGCAGGGATGTTGACTGTGGAATTGGTGAATAGGATAGATACAGACTACATGGCTAGATGTAGCAGCGCTTTTAATGCAGTAGGAACAGCATCACTTCCAGTTGGAACATTTTTTGTAACACTAGCTACAGTTAGGCTAAATTGCGACACCATACTTTTATTCACAGGAGTGCTTGGAATCATTATTTTTGGTGGAATCTATTTTGTGAAAAAGGTAAATATGGGCAAGGAGAAGAATATAGATGCAAAACAATCTATCAGAGAACATCAGAGCAAACAGGAAGCGGATGCTTCTTACCCAGGAGCAGTTGGCTGAGGCTATGGGCGTAACCGTGGGCACAGTGTCGAAATGGGAAAACGGCAACTGTGTCCCTGATGTAAATACGATGATGGATTTGGCCGATTTTTTCAATCTTTCTATGGATGCGCTGGTTGGGTATTCCATGGTATCAAAGAGAGTGGATGATATTATCGAGGAATCATTTGAGTTATACAGGGAACATAGGCTTGACGAGGCAAGGGAGCATCTCGATAAAGCTGTAGTGAGATATCCTAATGATGTAAAGATTTTGAAGAGAGCTGGTAGTGTATATTACATAAGCTGGTACCAGGATAATAAAAATGAGGATTTTAGAAATCGTGCCATAGAATTATTTAATCGAGCATTACGCATACTAGCAGATTCTCAAGAAAACAAAATCGATGAGATTGCAATCCTTAAGCAACTAGCCTTGCTTGAGAAAGACAATGAAAAGCAGATAGAGATTATAAAGCATATAAATGTAGATGGAATATATGATGATTTGCTTGGAGAAATATATTGGAATCAAGGGAAAAAGGATGAGGCGTTGGCTTGCTATACAAAAAAGTTTCATTTCAGTGTTCTTGACGCTACTGATGTAGCAGGACATATGCTGGATTATTTCTTCTCAAATAAAAAGTATAAGGATCTGCTTGAATTATACCAGTGGGTAGAACAAACTGTAGCGGGGCTTATGCTTTCAGATAAACCATCTTATTTGACAAGGTATGTTGCTATGATAAAAACCTGTAAGGCTATATGTTATGAACTCATTGGCAATCATGAGAAAATGATTTCGGAAATAGATTTAGCTATTGAAAAAGCAAAAGCTTTCGACGCAGATCCAGTGTATGACATCTATACAAATGTCAGATTTGTTTATGGTACTAAGAAAGATTTGCCAGTAGCTTATGATGATAAAGATAGCAATACCGTATTAGGAATAAAGCAAATTGTAGATGAAATATATAGCACAGGCGACCTGGGCTTCACCAAGAAAGAACTGCAGGCTATAAAACGAGTGCAGGAGTATATAGAAAATCTTATTTGACGCACGTCAAATAAGATTATATAATAGCCTTAGAAAGAGGGCTATTATGAGTGATGGAAAGATTATTATAGAAAAACAGGATTTAACATATTTAGAGTGGTCTCACGCTAGGACATCCAGCGGAACTGCGGGGACTTTTTTGAAATCAGAAGAGACAGCGAATGGTAAGAAACTATACTATAAGCTGTCTAATTTTGATTCAGAAAAAGGCATAATAGGACATGAATGTGTCAATGAAATAATAGTGGATAGATTGCTTACATTACTAGGAGTTGACCATCTTCCATACAAACTAATCCACGCTGATGTGGAGATTGATGGTAAGATATATGATACCTGGGTATGTGTATCAGAGGATTATAAGACTAGAGGAGAGACTAAGACCGCACTTGATGCATACTACCAATTGAATTGTGTTGACAATAAGTCTCATTACGATTTTTGTGTGAGCCGGGGATGGCAGCAATACATAGATACGATGTTAGCTGTTGATTATATAATACAAAATAGAGATCGTCATGGAGCAAATATTGAAATCTTAAGAAATGCTAGAACCAAGACAATACGCATAGCACCATTATTTGATCATGGATTATCACTATTATTTTCATGCCAGAATGATAAAGATGTAGATATTTTTGATGTATCGGTTGACAGACAATGTCAGAATTTTATTGGGACAAAATCCACTCTAGAAAATCTAAATTTGATTAAAGATAAGAAAAATATTTTTTCAGGAAGCATATCTGAAGATAGTAAAAACATAATTTTTGATGATTTGGAAGAAGTAATATCTCAAAAGCTAATTGATAAAATATGGAAAATGATTTATTCAAGGTGGTGCTATTATGAGAGCCTTTAAAATATATGATGAAGATTTAGATAATAGAGAAATAGGTGTATTGCTTCACTACGAATTACAGAATTCCTTTATCATTGAATTAGATGATACCCTGGATGAATGGGAGGCACCATTATTATTTTCAGGTTTTGTTAAAAATGGGAAATATACTATTCCAAAGGAAGCAGTGCATCTTTGGCTAAAAGAACGCATCCCTCCTACTGGTCGTCAAAACATCGGCATGATTCTTAAGAATATGAATCTCAAAAACTATAGTGAGGTCAGACTTCTTGCGGCCAATAATGGTAGGTCTTCACAGGATGCGTGCTATATTCAAGAGATTAAACCGGAGGAGCTCCCAGATTGGGTTATAGCCAGACAGCAGAACAATA
Organism: uncultured Pseudobutyrivibrio sp.; assembly: GCA_902775195.1. GTDB lineage: Bacteria > Bacillota > Clostridia > Lachnospirales > Lachnospiraceae > Pseudobutyrivibrio. The sequence continues at coordinate 9,814 of CACYLQ010000089.1, read as the reverse complement.
TTAGAGACTGCTTTCCTATTGCTGATGATAGGGTTATATGTTTACTTTATAATGATAACTCTATAGAGGTTGATTTGAAAAAATGCATTAAGGATAATCCAAAGTTGGAAAGGGTAATAAAGAACCGAAATGTATTAGAAACACTTATTGTAGATGCAGGAGGATATGGTATTTCATTCAATAATACTATTTTTCTAGATGCAGATACCCTTCGTTCCAGTGGAGTAATACTTCCTATATATGCTAGCGTATTTTATGATTTTGTTAAACATAGCATCATAAACACAACTGAAGCCTGCAATCTTTTAGATTGCAGCAGACAGAATCTGGCATATATGGTGAAACAAGGCACAGTCCAACCTCTTAAGCAGGGGTGGAAGGAAAATGTGTTTTTAAAAGGAGATATTACAGGGATATAATTATAGAAGGGCTACTGAGAAGTTTTCTCAGTAGCCCTTTTCTTTACAAAAATAGGCTACCATTTTTACAAATCCATGTTAATATAATAGGGCTGAATTAGTTTGACACAATTAAATTAGTCTTTCCTAACTGCCACTGGCATGGTGTTAGGGAGTGTAGCACATAGAACAGGAGTATATATATGTTAGAAATCAAAAATCTTACATACAAGGTTGATGATGAAAATGATTCCGTTAAAGAAATCATTGATGGTCTTGACCTTACAGTAGAAGATGGTAAGTTTATCGTCATCACCGGTCCTAACGGTGGCGGTAAGTCCACACTTGCAAAGCTTATAATGGGCGTTAACCAGTTGACAAGCGGACAGATTATTCTTGATGGTGTGGATATCTCAGATAAAAATATCACTGAGCGTGCAAAAATGGGAATCAGCTTTGCTTTCCAGGCACCAGTTCACTTCAAAGGAATCAGAGTAATCGATTTACTTCGTCTTGCAGCAGGGGAGCACATTTCTGTTGCAGTAGCTTGTGAGTACCTTTCAAAGGTAGGCCTTTGCGCTAAGGACTATGTAGAGCGTGAGGTTAACGGTTCACTTTCAGGTGGTGAGCTTAAGCGTATCGAAATCGCCACAGTACTTGCTCGTGGCACAAAGCTTTCTATTTTTGATGAGCCAGAGGCTGGAATCGATCTTTGGAGCTTCCAGAATCTTATCAAGGTATTTGAGAACATGCGAAAGGATATCAATGGAACAATCATTGTTATCTCACATCAGGAGCGCATCCTAAATATCGCAGATGAAATCGTAGTTATTGAAAACGGCAAGGTTAAGAAGCAGGGGCCTAAGGATGAAATCCTTCCAGAGCTTCTTGGTACATCGGCAGCAGCCAGCATTGCCTGCGAAAAGTTAGGAGGTGACCAGTAATGGCTCTTGATGCAATTCAAAAGAATATTTTACATGAGGTTGCTGATTTAGATGGCATACCTCAGGGTGCATATAATATCCGTTCAAACGGTGCCAGCGCTGGCAGAAACACTACAGCGAATATCGACATCGTTACAAAAGAAGACAAGCCAGGTATCGATATCATCATCAAACCAGGTACAAAGGGCGAAAGCGTTCATATCCCTGTAGTTCTTACAGAAAGCGGTCTCAAGGATATGGTTTACAATGATTTCTATGTTGGAGAGGATGCAGATGTTACTATCGTAGCAGGCTGCGGTATCTCAAACTGTGGTGACCAGGATTCTCAGCATGACGGTATCCACACCTTCCACGTTGGCAAGAATGCCAAGGTTAAATACGTAGAAAAGCACTATGGCGAAGGTGATGGAAAGGGCGCTCGTATCCTCAATCCTGTAACAAATGTATATCAGGAAGAAGGTAGCCATGTAGAGATGGAAATGGTTCAGATTAAGGGTGTAGATTCTACAGTTCGTACTAATTACGCTGAGCTTGCTGAGGGTGCAACACTTCTTATCCACGAGGCTCTTATGACTCACGGTAGCCAGAAGGCCACATCAGATTACAAGGTTCTTCTTAATGGAAAGGACGCCAGCACAGATGTAGTTTCTCGTTCAGTTGCAAAGGATGATTCAGAGCAGATTTTCGAAGTAGCAATCGAAGGAAACACAGCCTGCAGCGGTCATGCAGCATGTGATGCCATCATCATGGGTAACGCACACGTAGTAGCAATCCCACGTCTTGATGCAAAGAACGTAGATGCAGCCCTTATCCATGAGGCAGCCATCGGCAAAATCGCCGGAGACCAGCTCATCAAGCTCATGTCGCTTGGCCTCACAGAAGAAGAGGCTGAGGAGCAAATCGTAGCTGGGTTCTTAAGATAAAAAGGCTTCCCCCTGGGGGGAAGCTGTCAGCGTAGCTGACTGATGAGGGGTATAATGTGAAAAAATCAAGAACTTAATCTCAAATATTTGTGTTTTGTGTATTTCGGTTTTCAACCCTCCAAAGGTGTTACTATTGTAGTAGTCACCTATGGAGGGTTTTTTATGGCTATAGCACCTATTGGAGGATTAAGTTCATATAGTCCAATTAGTAGCGTTCAACCCATGAACTATGCCATTGACAATGATGCAGATTTTTCAGATGTGTATACTAATGAATCTGTAAAAAATGGTGCGGCTGTTACAGGCACATCACCTGTACAATATCCTAACGTCACAGTGCAGGAGATTGATAGGGATTTTACAACTGTAGATCCATATCAAAGGCAAAAGCATAATATCAAGGTATCCAGTGACTTCAATGACATAGCTGCTAAGTTCCTTTCGGGAAACACATCTTATGGAGTAAATGGAAGGGGCAGTACCTACAGCACATCTGGCTCACGTTTTGATGCCTACGCATAACAAATAACTTAAATTACAATTAGGAATCTATATATCCTGTCACAAATTAGCTTTTAGTAGCTTATTTGTGACAGGATTTTTATTATTATACTAAAGTTCTGTCACAAGAACTCCAGCAAAGCCCATAAATTCGTTCAGCCTGTGACAGAGTTCCAGCAATATTAGCAAAATCCTGTCACAAGAACTTCGATAAAGCCGATACTTTCATCACTCTTGTGACAGGAATCACGTTAAATTAGCAAAATCCTGTCACAGCAACTACAACAAAGCCCATAAATCCATTAGACCTGTGACAGAACTATAATGACACCTACCTATAATATGATAAAATACTCTAAACTGGCAACAATTATGGAGGGATCTATGGAGTACAGAAGTAATAAAAATGGGGAGCAGATATCAATACTTGGTTATGCTGCATGAGGTTCACCACAAAGGCGGGGTCTATTGATATAGATAAGGCTGAGCAGGAAATCATGACAGCTTACAATAGTGGAGTTAATTACTATGACACTGCCTACGTGTACCCTGGTAGCGAGGCGGCGCTGGGAGAAATATTAGAGCGCAACTCTATAAGAGAAAAGGTAAATATTGCTACTAAGCTACCTCAGTATTTGGTTAGCAGTGCAGCAGCCCTTGATAAATATTTCAACGAAGAATTAAAGAGGCTTCGCACAGATTATATTGACTATTATCTAATGCATCACATGACGGCTATGAATCAGTGGGATAAGCTGGAAAAGCTTGGGGTGAAGGAGTGGATAGCCCAGAAAAAAGCCAGTGGTCAGATAAGAAACATTGGGTTTTCTTATCATGGCAATACTGAAGATTTCATAGGAATACTAGATGCTTATGATTGGGATTTCTGTCAGATTCAATATAATTACATGGATGAGCATTCGCAAGCAGGCCTTGAAGGACTTAAGCATGCCGCAAGCAAAGGAATTCCAGTGGTAATTATGGAGCCTTTACGTGGAGGCAAGCTGGTTAATCTTCTGCCAGACAAAGCGAAGGAAAAGATTGCCCAGTACGATAAGAGCTATACTCCGGCAGAGCTTGGCCTTAGATGGCTTTGGAATCAGCCAGAGGTTTCATGTGTGCTTTCTGGAATGAATTCTGTAGAGATGGTGCAGGAAAATTGCAGAATAGCAGCTGATGCAAAGGCAGATACTTTTTCAAAAGAAGATTTTGATTTGATTGAGCAAGTGAAAACTATTATTTCTGAATCAGAGCTTGTAGGCTGTACAGGATGTAGATATTGTATGCCATGCCCTAAGGGAGTGGATATCCCTGCACTTTTCAGATGCTATAACATGACAGGACTAGAGAGCAAATCAGCGGCTAGATTTGAGTATGCCCAGACAGTGGGATTAAAGGATGAGCCTGCCTTTGCCAGCCAATGTGTACAGTGCGGTAAATGTGAGCAGCACTGTCCTCAGAGCATCCCAATCAGGGAAATGATAAAAAAGGCTGATAAAGCATTACGACCACTCCATTACAAAGTAGGCATTAATATAGCTAGAAAAATTATGTTGAAGTAAGTTGAAGTATAGCGCATAAAGTTTGAATTGTTTGTGATTTTCGGCAATTTTCAGAAAACTTGTGATATCATTCAAAGGAGGCATGAGTAAAATAATACATAATTACATGAAATAAAAACAAAAGGGATCATATGTTATATGGTCCTTTTTTGCGAAAAAAATGTAATGGAGGGGAACATGAGATTTAAGAAGCTATCTATCAGAATTACAGTCTATATTGTTTTAGCTACTACGATAGGATTTTTAACACAGACAATTCTGGCATCCAATAATATGCTGAATATTATGGAAAATGTAGCAGAAACAGAGCTGGCGGGTGTAGTAGAACAGATATCTGCAAGACTGGATGCATATACACAAAAAGAGTATGCATATTTGGATGGATATATGACATCATCTGAAATGGCTGCTATTATAGAGAATCCTTTTGATGAGGAAGTACAGGCGGCAGCGCAGAATCATACAATGCAATTCATGAATGCAATTCCTAACAGCAAGAGTTTGTTCTATGTTGAATATGATGGAAAAGTATTAGCTCATACTCGTCCAGATATGGTAGGTTTCCAAAATGATGCTGATCTGATAAAGATGATTCAGGGACTATACTATAATGCTGAAGGCACAAATGTATACAATAGCGTAACTGCAGTGTCTCCTGCTACAAATGAGATTAGTCTTATTTTTGCACGTTCATCATATAAGGCAAATGGCCAGCCAGCAGGATATTGTTCAGTAGAAATTGATAAGACAGAATTCTATGAGCTTCTTGATAATGGTGTTCATATTACTCCTAATCAGGATGTTGTTTTAACTGGCGTGCGAAACCCAGTTGTGTATTATTCCAATAATCCAGATGAAATCACTAATGAATCAACAAACGTAGCAGTGCAGCAGGTTCTTGAAAAAATAAATTCTGGTGATACAGCAGAGGAAGGAATTTTAGCATACAAGCAGGCTGGAACCGGTAAAGAGATGTATGGATTTTATAAATACATGTCAGCTAATGACTGGCTGTTGTTTGTTGGCGCAGATATAGACCAGCTTTATGCTCAGGCACATAGCGCATCCAGACAGATGCATCTTTTAGGAACAATTATTGTTATATTGATTGGTATCATTCTTGTATTTATTATTGGTCACATGATTAAACCAATCACAAAGATTCAGGAAGCCTTAACTCGTGTTGCAGCCCTTGATTTGGGAGATAATAAAGAGATTGAACAATTTGAAAAACGAGCGGATGAAATAGGAAAGCTTGCTAAGGATACTAAGAGTGTTATCTTTAATCTGAAGGGCGCGGTAGGTGTATTTAGAGAATACAGTAACCTGTTGGATGAAAACTCCGGCAATTTGGATGATGCATCAAAGCTTCTGACAGAGATTACATCAGATAACAAGGGTATAGCTGATAATCTTGCAGTTAAGATTAATGAAACTAACGATGCTATTGAAAACATCCATGCTGAAATTGAAAATATCGTATCTCTTATGGATGTTGTATCTGATAAGGTGGAGATTGGTCAGGAAGATTCAGAGAAGATAATAAAATCTGCAGCTGAAATTAACGAAAAGATTAATGATGAAATCAGTACAAATATGGCAACCTTGCAGGAGACTATGGCACACATGCAGGAAGCTCTAGAAAGTCTTGATGCGGTTGAGCAGATTAATGTATTGGCTGAAGACATCATGTCTATCACATCTCAGACCAACCTGCTTTCACTGAATGCTTCTATTGAGGCGGCCCGTGCAGGCGAGGCAGGACGAGGATTCGCGGTAGTTGCTGGGGAAATCGGTCAGCTAGCAGACCAGTCTAAGGATACAGCGATGAACATTACAGAGATAGTTGCAGCCAGCAACCAATCTGTTGCAAATGTTCGTGACGAGGTTACAAAGCTTATCGACTTTATCAAGAATGATGTAATGGCAAGCTTTGAAGTATTCTCAGCACAGAGTCAGCATTATGATGAAGGAATTCAAACAATAAAGGAGGCGGTTGGAGAAATCGGAGATGTAATGAAGTCTCTATCAACATCAATCGATGAAATCGCACATCAGATAACAGCAGTTACTGATGCATCTCTTGAAAATACAGACGGTGTTTCAAACATCCTTGGCAAGAATACAGAAACAAATGATGTTTCAGAGAACATAGAAAAGCTTGCTAAGGAAACAAAGAACAATGCAAATGATTTGAAGCTAGCCATTAATCAGTTCAACGTGGATTAAAATTCTGGAAAAGAGGTTCTGGAAAAGAGTGGCCAATGTCACTCTTTTTCTTTTGTGTAAATAATAGTAAAATATAATCACGTTTAATAATAATTAGGGAGGTAGACTAATGAGCAAGGTACTGATTTTTATGGCAGAGGGCCACGAGGAAATCGAAGCGCTTACAGTTGTTGATATTCTTAGACGTGCTGATATTGAAATAGAAATGGTTTCTATCACAGGCAACAAAAAGGTGCCAGGTGCCCACGGTATCTCAACATACTGCGATAAGCTGATTGAAAACACTGATTTTGAAAGTGCAGATATGCTTGTGCTTCCAGGAGGAATGCCAGGTACACTTAATCTTGAATTATGCGAGCCTCTCATGGATCAGGTTCATGGCTTTAACACATCTAAAAAGGGACTTGCAGCCATCTGCGCAGCACCAACTGTTTTTGGCAAGGCTGGAATCCTTAAGGGAAAGAAGGCCACCTGCTATCCAGGCATGGAGAAGGATTTGCTGGATGCAGATTTTTCTACAGACCCAGTTTGTCACGATGGCCACATCATCACAAGCCGTGGCATGGGAACAGCTATCCCATTTGCACTTGAAATCGTAAAGACCTTCAAGGGAGCAGATGCGGCAGACAAGCTTGCTAAAGGAATAGTTTATAACGTATAGGAAGGATTATAGGAATAAATGGAAAGAATTAAGAGCTTTACAATCAATCACAACATCCTTACACCGGGATTCTACATCTCACGTGTGGATGATGGAGATATCATCACTTACGATTTGCGTACTCGCAAGCCAAACGCAGGTGATTACATGGATAATGCAACAATGCACTCAGTTGAGCACATGATTGCAACATATATCCGCAATTCAGAAATCGCAGACCACGTTATCTACTTTGGACCAATGGGATGCCAGACAGGATTCTATCTTGTTGTAAAGGGCGTTGATTCAAAGAAGACATTCGAGGTTGTTAAAAAAGTATTTAAACAGACAGTAGACCACGAAGGCGACGTCTTCGGAAAAAGCGCCATCGAGTGCGGTCACTACGAGAATCTGGACATCCAACTCGCCAAAACCGAGTGCAAACGTTACCTAGATGTACTCAATTCATGGACAAACATGGAGTTCACATATCCATCGTAAAAAGAATTATTTGCAAGTAGTAAGTGTAAAAGTAGCCAGTAGGTAACAAAGAATTATGTTTCCTAAGGAGACATCTAGTCGACGTGGAAATATAATTCTTTGTTACCGTAACTGGCGAGAGAAACCCCCAGGAGGTAGAAAATGAAGTTAGGTATTATTGGTGCAATGCAGATAGAGATTGAGAATTTGAAGCCTTCGATTGAGAAGCCAAGATTTGAGACCATCAGCGGTGTTGATTTCATTTCAGGCGAAATCAATGGCGTAGAGGTGGTAGCAGCCGTTTCAGGAATCGGCAAGGTCTTCGCTGCAATCTGCACAGAGATTATGATTTTACATTTTGGAGTAGACCATGTAATTAACATTGGCGTGGCAGGTTCACTTGTAAAGGACCTTAAGGTACTTGATGTTGCTGTTGCAGATTCTGCAGTTCAGCACGATATGAACACAACAGCCCTTGGTGATCCAGCAGGTCTTGTTTCAGGAATTAACATTGTTAATTTCCCAGCTGATGAGAAGCTTAAAAAGGCAGTTTGTGAGGTTCTTGATGCAAAGGGAATCTATCATCAGACAGGTGTAATTGCATCAGGAGATTTGTTTGTAGACACTGATAAGCAGCGTCAGAATATCCGCATGAAATTCGATGCAATTGCTGCTGATATGGAGGGTGGAAGCATCGCTCACACATGCTATGTCAATAATGTTCCATTTACACTTATCCGCTCTATTTCCGATGCAGATGGTAGTGCAATGGACTACAATACCTTTGCTGGTAAGGCCGCAGAGCAGTCAATTAGCATTGTTTTAGATGTCATTGCAAAGTTAAAATAATAACAATCTGACATCAAAACGCAAAATTTGACCCTTATTAGGTAAAGAATACACTCTACAAAATACACAAAAAAATAGATAATATATCACAGTTAGATAAAAATTTAACAAATTATCAAAATAGGATGTACAATGTACATCCTATTGTTGTATAATTGCAATTGTCTTTTAGGAAATTCTAAAGTATTTAAAGGAGATGTAAAATGAATCACACACAGATTACTGACGAGTACTTAGAGAAAATGGACGCTTACTGGCGTGCAACTAACTATCTCGCAGCAGCACAGTTGTATCTTCTTGACAATCCACTCCTTCGTGAGCCACTCACAAGAGAGCAGGTTAAGAAGAAAATCGTAGGACATTGGGGAACAGTACCAGGACAGAACTTTATTTATGTACACCTCAATCGTGTAATTAATAAATATGACCAGGATATGATCCTTATTTCTGGTCCAGGTCACGGCGGAAACTTCTTCGTGGCTAACACATATCTTGAAGGCTCTTATAGTGAGGTATATCCAAACGTAAGCCGTGATATCGACGGTATGCAGAAGCTTTGCAAGCAGTTCTCATTCCCAGGCGGTATCTCAAGTCACGTTGCTCCAGAGAACCCAGGTTCAATCCATGAGGGTGGTGAGCTTGGATATTCTATCGCTCACTCATTTGGTGCAGTATTCGATAACCCAGAGCTCGTTGCAGCCTGCGTTGTTGGTGATGGTGAGGCTGAGACAGGCCCACTTGCTACATCATGGCAGTCAAACAAATTCTTAAATCCTATTACAGATGGTGCGGTTCTTCCAATCCTTCACCTTAACGGATTCAAGATTTCTAACCCTACAATCCTTGCTCGTATGTCACACGAAGAGCTTGTAAACTTCTTCACAGGTATGGGCTGGGAGCCACACTTCGTTGAAGGTGATGACCCTAAGGTTATGCACAAGAAGATGGCAGAGACTCTTGATGAGTGTATGGATAAGATTAAGGCTATCCAGAAGCACGCTAGAGAGACAGGCGATGCTACAAGACCAGTATGGCCAATGATTGTTCTTCGTACACCAAAGGGATGGACAGGCCCTAAGGTAGTAGACGGAAACAAGATTGAAGGATCTTTTGCGGCTCACCAGGTTCCAGTTATGATGGACAAGCCAGAGCACATGGAAATCCTTGAGAAGTGGTTAAAGAGCTATCGTCCAGAGGAGCTCTTCGATGAGAATGGTCGTCTTATTCCTGAGCTTGAGGAGCTTGCTCCAAAGGGAGACAGACGTATGGGCGCTAACCCACATGCAAA
>CACYLQ010000088.1 GCA_902775195.1 uncultured Pseudobutyrivibrio sp. | reverse complement strand
GAAGAAAAGCGTAAGGCAACACTTGAAGGTTATGATGCTGATTATTTCTTAGCTAGTGCCAATGCGATGACTGAAGATGGTGTAATAGTAAATATAGATGGGAATTCCAACAGAGTTTCAATGATTGCACATGGACCAAAGCATGTTCTTTTTATTGTCGGAATGAATAAGATTTGCGATGATGTGGATGGAGCTATGAAGCGAGCGAGAAATGTGGCAGCACCAATTAATGCTCAGCGATTTGGGCTAAATACACCTTGCGCAAAAACAGGTTCATGCATGAATTGTAAGTCCCCTGACACTATTTGCTGTCAGTTTTTAATTACACGTTATTCTCGCCATACTGATAGAATTCATGTAATTTTGGTTAATGATAATTTGGGATTTTAGATAATTCTATCTAAATGATATAAGCACATATATCACATACAAGGCCTTCGAGAATTTCTTCGAAGACCTTTCTTAAATTGACAATAAATAATATGTGTGTTATACCAAGTTCATAAATATTTTTAACAATAACTAACAAGGAAGGGCTAGAGATAAGTGAAAATTAAAAGTCTAAAAAGTGTAGTACTAATGCTCTCATTACTCGCAATAATGGGATTAGCAGGATGCACTAAAAAAGAAGATGTTAATAATCAAAATAAGGGAGAGAATATCGTACAAGAAGATGAATATGAGGAGCCACAAGATAATCAAGAGGAAGTAGCAGATGTAGAATCTATAGAAGATTATTCGAGCTATGAGGGAAAATGGACATTAGATGGTGCACCTGTAATTGATTCTGGTGCATTATTGACTATAACAATAAAAAATGGCAATGAATTAGAAGGTGATTTATTTACATGCCAAAATATAAGTGACCGTGAAGCAGAAATTGAAAATATATCTGGAACCATAGTCGATGGTGAATGTAGCTATTATTTTACTGATGATGGCTGGGAAGGAAGCGGTACTCTGCTTATTCATTTAGGTAACGATAAAATATCTGTCGAAGTAAAAGATTATGTTATGGCAGATAATAACCTTACAGGGTATGGAATAAGCGGAAAATATAATTTTGTAAGATTAGATGAGGCAAATAATAATCCTTACAACTTAAAGAAGTATAATAACGATTGGTCATATGAACAGATACAGGAAGAAATAGATAAACGACAGCAATTCAGAGATGGCTGCTTCTTTTATAAAGAGTTTACAGATTATATGGAGACTAAGCGTAATTGCGTAGACTATGAGGTGGCATGCAGCTATCTATATGATACAGATAAGCAATATTATACTGCGGACGACTTTTCAGGGGATTCATGGCAAATTATCCATTTGGCAAAAAATGAAATATATGCTCGCCATGGATATATTTTTACAGATCCGGATGTGTATGATTTCTTTATGTCGCAACTGTGGTATATACCTGAGGTTAAACCAGAAGATTTTGATGATTCAGTATTCAATGAATATGAGAAGGCTAATCTACAAATATTATCTAGATTGGATAACATTTAAATAATTGCGTAGGGGGGGATATGATAACAATATTTAATAGAAAAAAACTGTTAGAAGATACATCTCCATTAGAGCTTGCAAGAGTAACTGAGGAATTGAAAAAGAATAAAATCAAATATGAAGTGATCACAAAACGTAACCAGTCTAGCATGGGTATGGCATTGCATACTTCAATGGTATCCAGTGCTGCCAATGGTGGATTTTCTTCACATGAAGCATTAGGAAATATGGTGTATATATACAAAGTTTATGTTAGTAAGAAAGACTATGAGAAAGCAAAGTCCATAATATAGGCTATGTAGGTTAAAACTTCGTTATATAAATAAGGCGAGCCGAGGCTCGCCTTATTTATGTACAAAATTAAATATCAACCTTTGTTGTTCCGCCAAGGAATGTTGGTAGAGATTTCCCATCGCGCTTCCACTGTGAATATTCTGCAGTAGCGGCGAACATAACGTCACCTGATGAATTAAGAGCTGTCTCAACTGAATCCTGAACAACACCAATGATGAAACCGACAGCAACAACTTGCATGGCAACATCGGCGTTAACACCAAATAATGAGCATGCCATTGGAATAAGAAGTAGAGAACCACCAGCAACACCTGATGCACCACATGCAGCTAATGTTGCAATAAATGCAAGGATAAGAGCTGTGGCGAATGAAACATGAATTCCAACAGTATTTGCAGCAGCAAGTGACATAACAGCAATTGTAATAGCTGCGCCATCCATATTGATTGTTGCTCCAAGAGGAATTGAAACAGCATACATTTCCCTATCCATGCCAAGAGCTTCGCAAAGTTCCATATTTACAGGAATATTAGCAGCAGAGCTACGTGTAAAGAAAGCGGTAACACCAGATTCCTTAAGGCATCTAAATACTAGTGGATAAGGGTTTGTGCGAAGTACGATAGCGGCTAGCAGTGGATCAACTACTAAGGCGACTACAAGCATGCAACCTACCAAAAGACCTAAAAGCTTTCCATAATCTGTGAAAATGGCAAGACCATTTGTTGAAACATTTGAATAAACAAGACCCATGATACCAAATGGAGCAAGATTAATTATCCATTTAACGGCGAGAGAAACAATGTCAGCAAAGTCTTCCATTAATTTTTTCGTGTTGTCACTAGCAATTTTTTTAGATGCAAGGCCAAGGACAACGGCCCAGAAGAGGATGCCAATGTATCGTCCGTCCACAATAGCACCAATTGGGTTGCCAACCATGTTTACAAGAAGATTTGAAAGTACTTCTCCCACGCCAGTGGGAACTGTATCAGCTTCTGCAGCTTCACTAAGCATGATGGTTTGTGGGAAAATATAGCTTCCAACAACAGCCACGACTGATGCTAAAAAGGTGCTTGCCATGTAAAGAATAATTACAAGACCGAATCTTCTATCCAGTTTGTCATTTCCTTGAGCTAAGGCAGAAACAACCAATACAAATACAAGCACTGGTGCGATAGCTTTTAAGGCTCCTACAAAAATAGTACCTAAAAGAGAAATAAACTGAAGATTATCAAATAGTAATCCTAAAACAGCACCAATCAATAATCCGCATAAAATCCTAATAATAAGGCTTACGCTATTGTACGCTTTAACAAGTTTCATATAAGAACTCCCTATTATTTTATTTACCTTACAGCAAGGCATTTATTAAGAGAAAGTTTAACACTTTAAAACGTTAAAGTAAAGAAGTAACGGAAAAATACTATTTAAAAATATAAAAACGAAAATTTTAGATGAATTTTACCTGCATGAAGTAAAAATACATAAAACAAAAACGGAGGAAGCTACAAATGATATTCAACATTTTATTGCTAATACTAGGATTTATCGCACTTGTTAAGGGCGCAGATTGGTTTGTACTGGGAAGCTCGGATGTTGCAAAAAATCTAAAAGTGCCTTCGCTAATCATCGGACTTACAATAGTAGCCTTTGGAACCAGTGCGCCAGAGCTTGCAGTAAGCCTGACAGCAGCTATAGAAGGCGCAAATGAAATATCAGTTAGTAATGTGGTAGGCTCGAATATATTTAACATATTAATTGTGCTTGGTGTATGTGCCATAATTAAGCCGCTTACCGTAGATAATAAAATACTAAAGCGAGACATGCCAATATCCCTAATAATCACTGTATTTACATTAATCGCTTGTATTAATAATTCCGTGCTTAACAAAATAGATCTGCAGGCGCTTAACGTCAACGAAAATGTTGGTATGGTATATAGATGGGTAGGAATGGCACTTTTAATTGGCTTTGTGGCGTACCTATATTTACTAATAAGAGATGCACGAAATAGCGGGGCAGATGATGAAAATACAGATAGCTTGCCTATGCTAAAATGCATCGTTATCATAATTATAGGGTTAGCACTTGTAATTGGTGGAGGAAAGCTTATAGTTGATAATGCAAAAGAATTGGCAAGAATGGCAGGAATGACAGAAACGCTTATAGGTGTGACAATAGTTGCAGCAGGAACATCCCTTCCGGAATTAGTCACATCAATTGTAGCAGCCAAAAAAGGAGAAACAGGGCTTGCAATAGGAAATGTAGTTGGTTCAAACATATTTAATCTATTATTTATACTAGGTATCTCAGGGGCGATTAGTCCAATGGGCGTAAATTTAGCAACCGTAATAGATTTTATTATACTGATAGTATGCACTATCATAACATATATATATTCAAGAACTTCTCAGAAAATCGTTAGATGGGAAGGCGCAATCATGGTGATGCTGTACGTTGTCTACGTTGGATATGCTATATTGAGGCACTAAGAAGTCCTAAAGCACGCATACACACTGATTTTATGTTAAAATCAAAAAGAAGTAAGTGTGGTTGCAAAAGAGGAAAACGATATGCACATTGAGAAACTAAAATGCTATATAGATTTATATGAATGTCGAAATTTCACAGAGACTGCAAAGAAGAATTTTATTTCCCAGGCTGCGCTGAGCCAATTTATAAGCTCTCTTGAAAAGCAGTTTGGATTGCAGTTTTTTGATAGAAATGTTACGCCGATTCAGCCAACATCGGCAGGAACTACATTCTATGAGGAAAGCAAAATCCTTTATCAACAGTATCTTATAGCAGTAGAGAGGATGGCTCGTGAAAAAGAAGATTCCATGCCTCCACTTAGAATTGCATATTCTTCCCCAGTAGATATACAGACCTTAATTACAATCATTCCATCATTTAAGGAACAATATCCAGATGTGGAGCTGCAGCTTAACAAGATAAATCTAGGTGAGGCGGCAGATTACATTAATAAGAGCTTATGTGATATTGTAGTTTCTTTTTCTACAGAATTTATCGAAGAGGAAAGCATCAAATACAAAATCTTAAAAGAAGGCGAGTATTTAGCGATTGTTGGAAAAGGCCATGATTTATTTGATAAAGATTCAATTGCAATTAAGGAGCTTTACCAATATCCGCTTATAATGCTTAGCAAAGAAGTAATCGGTAGCATGTACGATAAAATGATAGAGAGAGCAAGAAGTGAAGGGTACGAGCCGATTATAGAAAAGACTGTAGATAACGTGGAAACAGAGATGTTTTCCATAATTACAGAAGGCTTCATTGGGTTCTGTCCTGAAAGCCAGAGCCTGGCAGAATATGGAGATGACATCAGGTTAATAGAGCTGGAAGATAGCCCTCATAGATATATCGTGGCTGCTGGATATTCAAAAACGAATACTAACAGGACACTGAAGGAATTCTTGAAGTTTATTTCTTAATAGCAACCAATGGCGGACACACTAGTTAGGATAAGTTTTAGTTATAACCTATTGTTTTTTTGAATTGGACGTTTGATAAAAATTTAACTATCATGGATATAGTTAAAAGATTAACAATTGGTTTAATCAAAAAGGAGGAAAACATGGGAAAATTATTATTAACAGGTGTTGACGGAAATTTAGGTTCAGAGGCAGCAAGAGTTCTCTTAACTCTTGCAAACAAGGAAGATCTTATTTTTGTAGGCTATAGTAAAGAGGCTCTTGATAAGTATGCTGCTCAGGGTGTTGAGACACGTCAGGCTAACTTCAACGAATACGAAGGTTTGGAGGAAGCTTTCGCAGGAGCAGAAAGATTAGCACTTATCTCTATGCCATTCGTAGGAGCAAAGAGACAGAAGGCTCAGAAGAATGTTGTTGATGCTGCCAAGGCTGCTGGCGTAAAGCAGATTATTTATACATCACTTGTAAATGCTGGTGATGAGACAAACCCTTCAGTAGAGAAGAAGGACCACATCTATACAGAGAACTATATCAAGGAAGTCGGACTTGACCACATCTTCCTTCGCAACTCACAGTATGCAGAAGCTATGATTACAAACTACTTCACATACGTTAAGGGCGATGGCGTTTTAAAGAACAGCCAGGGCGATGGTAAGATGGCTTACATCTCTAGAAAGGATTGCGCAAAGGCAGTTGCTTACGCCCTTTACAGAGGTGCTGAGTATGACCACGCAACACTTGATATTAACGGACCAGAGCTTATGACAATTACAGAGTTTATCGAGATTGGAAACAAGGCTACTGGAAACCATGTTACATATAAAGAGCTTACAGATGAGGAGAACTACCAGGTATTTGATGCCATGGGTGTTCCAAGAACAACTGATGGTGTATTCAAGAAGGGTTCTGAGGCACCATTCTCATCAGATGGTATGGTTACATTTGCTCAGGCTATCCGCGAGGGCAAGATGGATACATTCACAGATGATTTCAAGAAGCTTACAGGTTCTGACCCAATGACAGTTCAGTACATGTTTGAGCACAGCGACGACTTCCAGATTGGTGAGCGTCATTCAAAGGATGCATAAATTTATATTTAAACTATTTACAAGCTCTTCGAGGATTACCTCGAAGGGCTTTTTTTTATAGTGAAGATTAGATATGATATAAAGAAATAAGCGTTTCTCATTTTGTGTCCTGTTTTAATATGGAAGAAATAAATGCAATGGGGAATTATCTTAAGGCGGATACTGCTGAGTATGAAGAAGCAGGTATTGAGACCTGGAAGAAGTTTTCAATTTATTCATATCAATTTCCAGGCACTAAGGAATTGAGTGGATATGAAGAATAGATTTTTGTATGTAGTTAAGTGGCATGAATAAAGGGGGAACTATGGGATTTAGAATTGAGCATGATTCAATGGGAGAAATCAAAGTTGCAGATGAGCATTTATGGGGAGCGCAGACACAGCGTTCCCTGGAGAATTTTGCTATAGGAACGGAAACTATTCCTATGGAAGTGATTAATGCTTTTGCGGTGTTAAAATCAGCAGCGGCCACAGCAAATGCTAAGCTTGGAAAACTGGATGATACCAAAGCCCAGGCTATTGAGAGTGCCTGTAGCGATATTTTAAATAATAAATATCTTGAGGAATTTCCGCTAAAGGTATGGCAGACAGGCTCAGGAACCCAATCTAATATGAACGTGAATGAGGTCATCGCCCATATCGTAAAAGCGAATCATTCTGACATTGACATTCATCCTAATGATCACGTTAATATGTCTCAGTCCTCTAACGACACTTTCCCATCAGCCATGAATATTGCGGCTGTGGTTATGATTCATGAGACACTAATTCCAGAAATAGATAAACTTATAGCCACCTTTAAGAGACTAGAGGAAGAAAATAAAGACATAATAAAAATCGGCCGCACCCATCTGCAGGATGCAGTGCCACTACGCTTTAGCCAGGAAATATCAGGCTGGAGAGGCATGCTAGAAGAATCAAGAGTGCAGATTATCGAAGCTTCAAATCACCTACGTAAAATCGCAATAGGTGGTACAGCTCAAACCTTTGAGCCAAGCGATAACAAATTCCATGCTCTCACATCCAAGGACGGATACGTGTACACAAGTGGCGCGCTGAAGGGGCTTGCCGCAAATCTTATGAAGATTGCAAATGATATCAGATGGCTGGCAAATGGCCCTAGATGTGGCCTAGGAGAAATAAAGATACCTGAAAATGAACCAGGCAGTTCTATCATGCCAGGCAAGGTTAATCCTACCCAGTGTGAGGCTATCACCATGATAGCCATTCAGGTGATGGGAAATGATGCCACTATAGGCATCGGCGCCTCACAAGGTAATTTTGAGCTTAATGTGTTTATGCCAGTTTTAGCCTACAATATGATTCAGTCAATCAGGCTCCTTGCAGATGGCATCAATTCCTTCAATAAGAATTGCGTATCAGGAATCAAGGCAAAGCGAGATAAGATGGAAAGCAACCTGAACAA
Organism: uncultured Pseudobutyrivibrio sp.; assembly: GCA_902775195.1. Taxonomy (GTDB): domain Bacteria; phylum Bacillota; class Clostridia; order Lachnospirales; family Lachnospiraceae; genus Pseudobutyrivibrio. The sequence continues at coordinate 3,912 of CACYLQ010000088.1, read as the reverse complement.
TTCTCTCATGCTTGTCACCTGCCTTAGCCCTGTTATCGGCTATGAAAATGCAGCAGCTTGTGCACATAAGGCCTATGTGGAGGACAAGACATTAAAAGAGGCAGTTCTTGAGCTGGGATTTTTGTCCGAGAAGGAGTATGATGAGACAGTAAGACCAGAGAAGATGGTCTAGCACATAGAAAAGGAGAATAATCATGGCAGATGTATCAAAGGAATCACTTAAGCTACATTATGATTTAAAGGGAAAGCTAGAGATTAAATCCAGACGTTGGAACACTGTAGCTGTAGTTACTGACGGAACAGCCATACTGGGACTTGGCGATATTGGCCCAGAGGCAGGAATGCCTGTAATGGAAGGAAAGTGTGTTCTGTTCAAGGAATTTGGAGATGTAGATGCCATCCCTCTTTGCATTCGTTCCAAGGATGTAGATGAAATTGTAAATACCATATCACTTCTGGCTGGTTCATTCGGAGGAATTAACCTGGAGGATATTGCAGCACCACGCTGCTTTGAAATAGAAAAGAAGCTAAAGGAAAAGTGCGATATTTTAGTATTCCATGACGACCAGCATGGAACAGCTGTAGTGGTTGCAGCAGCACTCATCAATGCGCTCAAAGTAACAGGTAAGAAGATGGGTGAAGTGAAAATCGTAATAAACGGGGCTGGTGCAGCAGGCTGTGCTATTGGAAAGCTCCTTGTTACAATGGGCTTTGGAAATGTTGTACTTTGCGATATCAATGGAATCATTTGTGAGGGTGATGAAGGCTTGAACTCTGGTCAGGAGGAAATGTCTCACATCACAAATAACAATCATGAGCACGGAAATTTAGCAGATGCTATGAAGGGTGCGGATGTATTTATCGGAGTATCTCGTGCAGGATTAGTATCTAAGGAAATGGTTGCCAGCATGAACAACGGAATCGTTTTTGCCATGGCAAACCCAGTGCCTGAGATTATGCCAGAGGATAGTAAGGCAGCGGGTGCAGCCGTAGTAGGCTCAGGCCGTTCAGATTTCCCAAATCAGATTAACAATGTATTGGTTTTCCCAGGAATCTTCCGTGGAGCGCTAGATGTTAGGGCAACAGATATCAACGATGCCATGAAAGAGGCTGCAGCTTATGCAATCGCAGGGCTTGTTTCAGATGAAGAGCTTAGCCCAGAATATGTAATTCCAAAGGCATTTGACCCAAGAGTAAAGGATGCCGTAGCAAACGCTACCGCTGAAGCGGCAAGACGTACCGGCGTGGCTAGAATATAAAAGACATTTATCTATACAGCTTTCGATAATCCCTAGGCGAGTACCCAGTTATTTTATGAAAGGCGTTATTGAAGGCTGTAGTGGATTGGAAGCCTGCAAGAAAGGCACAGTCCGTAATAGATATGGATTTATCCATCAAAAGCTTTGCAGCAGCCTGCACCCTGATATTTGAAAGATAAGCAGGAAAGGACATGTTCATGTATCTTTTAAAAAGCTTAGACAGATAAAAGGTGCTAAGGCCCACATGGTCGGCAACATTCTTTTGGCTGATATCGTCGGCCGAATTTTCGATGATGTATGTGCAAGCAGCCTTAATGTAATTCCAACTAGTGTCTGGAGTTTCATCAGTGGAATTGTAATTGATTGTCGAAAGAACATGTTCGCTAATCTTAATTAAGATATTGTAAATACATAGCTTACATTTGGTCTCCGCAAGGGGATCAGAGGAGCTGTGTATTTTTTTTATCTCCATAATGGAGTCAGAAATATAGCTGGTAACTTCGGGATATTTTTGAGCAGAGATATACTTGCAGTTGTACAAAAAACGGGAGATAGATACCAAATCCAGGTTGTTTTCAATGATAACAGCAGAAAACTGGGTAAACATTGCCCCGTCTGCAGGAATAGAAATAGTCTCGTGGATTTGCTGAGGCCATGCTAAAAGCACATCACCTGCATTTAATTCAAATACTTCATCATTTATTCTGTAGATGCAGCCATCCTTTAAGGCAACAGTAAATTCCGCTGCATTGTGCCAGTGGGCGTGGTAAGTGCCTGGGGCTGAAACATCTGTTACACTTACAGATGAAACGGTATCAAATTTGATAAATTCTTTTCCAAAATTCTCCATAAAAGTATGATAACAAAAATCGGGCAAAACTCAACAAATATGAAATTCTATTTGCAAATTGCAGGGCGTAAAATGTCAATTGCTTAGAAAAGTAATGTATAGAGGTGTTGAAATGAGTGTTAAAACTAGTGTAAAAGGTGGGCAAAGGGATTTTACAACGGGAAGTCCATTGAAATTGATATTGGCTTTTTATTGGCCATTGCTGTTAACCAGTATGCTGCAGCAGGTATACAATTTTGTGGATACCTTGATTGTAGGTAAGGGACTTGGTGATAACGCCCTTGCAGCAGTTGGAAACATGGGCTCCATCTTCTTTTTGATAGTAGGATTTTCTTTTGGCCTAGCAAATGGATTCTCAGTGCTTGTGGCACAAAGCTACGGCGCAAAGGACATAGAGCAATTAAGACATCGTTTGGCAGCCACAATAGTATTAGGAGTTATCCTTGCTATCAGTTTATCTGTAATGAGCGTGGTATTTTTGCCAGCATTGTTGGATTTCATGCAGACAGACCCACTGATTATTGGCGATAGTTTAAAATATGGTTACATTTTGTTTGGCGGCTTGTCGATTGGTATCTGCTACAATATCGCAGGCTCCATCCTTAGAGCATTTGGAGATAGCCAGACTCCACTTAGGGCGATTATTGTGTCATCTATAGTAAATCTATCCTTAGACAGCTTGCTAATCCTTGTATTAAAAACAGGTGTAGAGGGGGCTGCCATTGCTACGTTAGTGGCCCAGGTAATATCTGTATTAATCTGCATCAATCGCTTGAAGGAAATACCTGAAATTAAGATGCAAAGGGAACATTTTAGAAATTCAATAAAGGTGTATTTAGAGCTACTTAAGAACGGCCTGCCAATGGCATTTATGAATTCTATCACCGCAGTAGGATGCATGGTTGTTCAAGGCTTTGTTAATAGCTACGGTGTTGTTTACACAGCGGCTTATGCGGCATGCGGAAAATATAACAATCTGTTTATGAACCCAGCAGCCACAGCGGGAAGCGCGATGACATCCTACACCAGCCAAAACTACGGCGCAGGAGAATATGGAAGAATTAAGGAAGGCCTTAAGGTGTGCATGGGAATATCTGTTGTATCCTATATCCTTCTAGGCTCACTTATGGTGTTCTTTCCTGCACAGCTGGGCGGATTCTTACTATCAGGAAAGGACCAGATAGATTTGGTGTGCCAGTACCTACCTAGATGCGGCGTGATGATTATAGCTGTTGATGTACTTTTTGTAGTAAGAGCTACTGTACAAGGTATGGGAAAGCCTATGCTTCCAATGATTTCAGGCATTTTGGAAATGGTTTTACGAACCTTTACTGTATCGTTCTTCATAGGAAGGATTGGCTTTTCTGCTACAGCCTACGCTGAAATAAGCGCCTGGGTTGGAGCACTAATTGTAAATGTGGTAGCACTTTATTTAGCGTTATATCCTTTACTTCGCACGAAGAGATTGGAGCACTAATTGTAAATGTGGTAGCACTTTATTTAGCGTTATATCCTTTACTTCGCACGAAGAGACAATACAAGCTAAAAAGAGCCTTGAATTGACTTGAAGATTCTCTCGTATTAGTATTTACTAAAGATTAAAACGAGAGAGCGTGAGGAATGAAAGCATACTATCACTTACCAGGCTTGTTTGAATTTTACGAATTCTACAAGGGCCTGCTACCCCTATTTAAAAATCATAGAGAGTATTTTTACGACTGGTGCGAGATTGGCTCCATCTACGGTGCGCCGGCAGATTGCCTATGGGGCGGAGGACGTGTAGGCTTTGGCGATGAGCAGGCC
>CACYLQ010000087.1 GCA_902775195.1 uncultured Pseudobutyrivibrio sp. | reverse complement strand
AGAATCTTTGTAAGCCAGGTCTTAAAATACTTGTTAAACTTAAGTGTATCGATTTTCTCCCAACAATTAAGGATAGTCTCTTGGATGGCATCTGCCACATCCTCATCATTCATAAGAATTGCCAGTGCCACCTTGTACATATCCTGCATGTGTCTGTTAATCAGTTCAGTAAAAGCATCCTTATCACGCCTTTTCGCTCTTACTATAAGTTCATTTATGTCTCGTTTCTGCATTTGATGCAGCCTCCTGTTGTGCACACAGTATTAAGAATAATCAAAGCGTCCTTCAATTGTTCTTACATACATTAGACGTGTAGGAAATGAAAAAGTTTCACATATTTTAAAATTTATTACTTTTTTAGTTAAGTTCTTTATTTAATTCTTCAATCTCATCAATAATTCCACCGATGTAATCGATTGTATCGATTAATGCAGCGTCTGTGGTTACATCCACTCCTGCCATCTTGGCAAACTCTACTGGAGCTACGGTACCGCCTGCTGCAAGTGTCTTCTTCCAATCATCCACTGCTGTCTGGCCCTCCTTACGGATTCGCTTCATCACCTGAGTGGCGATTGTAAGGCTGGCGCTATAGCTGTAAGAATAAAGTCCCATATAGTAATGTGGCTGGCGCATCCATGTAAGCTCGCAGCCTTCTGTAAGCTCTACCTCATCGCCCCAGCATTTCTTAAGGACGTTCTTGTAGATTTCATTTAAGGTCTCAGCTGGAACTGCCTCTCCCTTATCAACAAGCTTGTAAACCTCTCGCTGATAAGCAGCCTCTAGCAGGTGTGTTACGAAATTGTGGTAGTAGGTGTTTGAAATCTGGGATGCAAGCACCCATCTTCTAAATCTCTTATCATCACCACTCTTTTCCTTCAGATACTCTGCCATGAGAAGCTCGTTGATTGTTGATGGGGCTTCCACCACGTAGTTAGAAACCTCTGCATCAAGAGCACTCTGTGTCTGATTACATGTGTAGAAGTGACCTGCGTGACCAAGCTCGTGAGCAAGTGTGAATACATCGCTCATTCTCTCGTTCCATGAAAGCAGGATGTATGAACCCTTCTGATATGGGCTTGCGCAGAAACCGCCAGTAGATTTACCAATGTTCTGGGCAAAATCAATCCATCTTTCATCGTAAGCTGTTTCAAGCATCTTCACATACTCAGGTCCCATGATTTTAAGACCGTCAAGGATGTACTTCTTTGACTCCTCGATTGTAACGTGTGGGTCGTAATCTGGGTCGAGAGTGATTTTCAAATCTGCGTAGGTCATCTTATCAAGGCCATGTGCTTCTTTAAGAAGACGGGCATACTTTCTCATGTGAGGTGCTAGCTTTTCCATGATGATGTCGATTTGTCTATCGTACATCTCTCTTGTAACCTTCTGCTGGAAGAGAAGCATGTCAATTACACTATCGTATTTACGAAGATCAGCGATAATCTTTTCTGTGCGAACGTGAGCGCCGTAAACAGTAGCTGTTGTGTACATGTAATCTCTAAGTTTGTTAGAGAATGCGCTGAAGGCTGCTCGTCTAACATCAGTGTCGCGCTCGTACTCATAGTTGTCCTCGAACAGGCTGTAGCCTAAAGGATGCTTTTCGCCCTTTGCTTCAAAATCAGGGAAGTTCATGTCTGCAAGCTTGCTGGTTTCGTAGATGTTGTATGGGGCATCAATTGTCTCTCTAAGGGAAGCCATTGCCTTTTCTGTTTCTGGAGATAGGCGATGTGGCTTCTCTCTTTCGATATCCTTCAAATGACACTTGCCTACTGTAGCAGATTTGATGGCATCCTCAATTAACTCCACTGGCGCATCTGCAAGCTCACTATCGATGAACGAAAGGGCGCTATCTGCCTTTGCAAATTCTGCAAGGACGATTGACTGCTCCTTCTGCGCCTCAGCATCTGTGTAATCTACTGAAACGTTAAGGCTCACATAGTTGTAAAGCAAATCGATCTGGCGGCCCCATTCGTTGTATTTTTCCATGCATGCGTTAATAGTTGCGGCATCATTGAGCTTGCCTTTATATGCCTTTTCAATTTCTGCTGTTAGTGATTTGAATTCCTCTAACGCCTTCTTCAAATCATCCTTTGTTTTGAAGATTCTTGATGTATCCCACTTTAGATTCTCTGGGATTTCGCTTCTTTTCTTAAGTGTTTCTGCCATTGTTTTTCTCCCTTGTTTTATATTGATATTATGATAGCTGATTTGATTTTAGTTGTCAGTGTTGTAAATCTTTGCCACTGCTTTTCTGTTACCTCCGATGATGATGATGGCTGCTATAAGTGCAATTATGTTACCAGCAAATACTACGAATCTTGCATCCATCTTCTGTGCCAGGGCACCGCCAGCCATTTGTCCAATAAGCAAGCCTATTGTAGTTATCAGCTGAAACGCTCCATTGTAGCGGCCCTTCTTCTCATCTGGTACGTAAGATTGTGTTGATGAGATGCGGATGGTGTAGCTAGTAACTCCAGAGATACCTGTGATGAAGCACACCACTACAGCTAAGCCGATTGGCATAAACATATACGTGCCTTCGCCGATTGCAATGATAATGTAAATAGTCATTGCAAACATGAACTTAAGCTTGGTTGGAATCTTAAATTTGTAATGTATTCCTCCACCTACTGCCCTACCAATAAAGCTCATACCAAATACTAAAGCATACAGGTACTCGCCGTTTTTAAAATTCTGCTTGTAATAAGGCAGGCACAGCACATCCATTGCACCGCAGGCTAACATGTTAAGTCCGAAATATGAAACTATTGCAAGTAGTGCCGGTTCGGAGCGCATATACTTTACGCCCTCTTTGATGTCTATCAACATCTGATCGATTTTACTACTGCTGTTATCCACTTCGTTTTTACGTTTTTCAACGTACTTTTCCTCATGCCCAATCTGCATTTCAAATATCGCTGCTATAGCAAATGATACTGCATTTATTACCATAAGCGGTCCGATTCCCACCAGCTTATATACAAAGGTTGATACCGGAACCATCACTACAGTCATGGTCTCTAGCATGCTGGAGATTGAGTAAGCTTTTTGGTAATAGCCTTCAGTGATTAGCATTGGATATAGGCTATCGTATGCTATGTAGTAGGTGCTTTGGATTATTCCCAGGATAAAAATTACTGCTGCAAACATCGGGAAGTTGAATAATCCATTTAACAGGGTAATTGCCATTATCAGATAGATTCCTGCACTTACGAAGTCCAATGTGTAAATCATTTTCTTTCTTGAAAATCTATCCAGGATAGCACCTGAAATAATTGGAGTTACAAGTTGTGGCAATGTGTATAGCACCATATATATTGCATACAGCATTGATGAATTAGTGTAATCCAGTACCATCAGGCTCATGGCAAAGCTGGTAAGTGAATTGCCCAGCATAGATATCACACTGCCAATTGTTATGATTGTAAAATCACTGGTCCATAGAGTGTCTGTTTGTCGCGGGGTGTTTGTGTTTGTTGTCGTTGTTATATCTGTCATGCTTCCTCCCGTTGACGCTCTTTTTGCAATTATACAAAAAAATCCCCTTGAAGTTTATTACCTCAAGGGGATGCTGATTCGTATATACGATAATCTACTGGCTAGCTACAAACCAAAATTATCGCTGCAAAAAGAGCGCATCATTCTTAAAGTAATTAGTTACAATTTTTAATTCTCTGCCATAATTATTCATCATGACACGCCCTCCTTTCTTCGCAATTTTTCTTGATTGTAGCATAAGCCTACTGGCCATGCAATAGTTTTGTTTAAAATTATGGAACTTTATTCTTGATTATATTTTTCGCTGTTTTCCGCGATTTTACTGGGCTACATCTCCATCTAATTCAACTACATAGTCCTTTTCAACACTCAGAACAAAGTTGTATTCCTCTATAGATTTTATAAGTTCATTTAATTCTTTGTCCGTCAATTCTTTTTTTGATGAAAGGGAATAACCGGAAATTGTGTTGTAGCTATACTTTATTTCAAGGTTGTAGGAATCGCAAATCTTCTGAACCTGACTTTCTGCTGTTCCTTCTTTTACCATCACAATCACTGTGTTATGACTGTATTCTCTGGCAGAATCATCTATTTCAGGGACTGTCAGGTCTCTATCTTTTAATCTATCTGCTGCTGTTCCCTTGTCTGATTCTACCTTTTCAAATTCCACTTTTTCGGACTCGCTTTCATCTGTTTTAGGTTTTTCGTCGTCTGATTCGTCTTTGCTATCTTTCGCTTTCTCCTCTGAGGTATCCTTATCTGATGATTCTAAATCATCTGCATTTTCTGTTATTGCTTCCCCCACTGTCTCGCTATCCTGTGCCTCATTGGAATCCTGTGCTTTTCCACAAGCTGTGATAGATAATATCAATGTTATCCCCAGTGCTAACAATTTAATCTTATTCATGTACACCTCCCTATTGTTTTTCCTTCTCTAATATTTCCAAAATACTTCGTACAATTCGTTCTGAATTATTAATTATTGCCTGAGCAGATTCTCTTTTTTCTTCATCACTTTCATTTTCCAAAAGCAGGTCCGCATTTCCCCTAATTATTGTAAGAGGTGTTTTTAAATCGTGGGCAATCATTGCCATCTGGCGTTTCTGCTCCTGCCGCTCCTTCCATCTCTCATTAAGATTTGTTACCAGGCCGGCCTTCATTTCATCTACAGCAGCTATTATATTGTTTAGCTCTTTTATATCTGTTTTTTCAATATTAGTACTTAAATCATCATTACCTATGGCTAATGTGTATTCACTTACCTGTAGTATTGCCTTTTTTATTCTTTTTATCAACAACAGTGTTGGTATCAGCACATCTATCATCAATACTAACACCACTATAATTAAAAATATATATTCATATCTATAACCTATAATATAGTGTATGAATACCACACTATTATCATCTTTTAATATAGTATATACATTATGGCCTTTGATATCTCGCCCTATTTCATATTTTTCATTTCTTTCTATAAACTTTTTTAATTCTTTGTTGTTCTCTGCGTCCTGTGAACTTCTTAAAAGCTTCCCATCATTATCTTTCCAAACATAATCCGCATTTTCTGGGAAAGACTCTATTTCGATGCGTTCCTTTTCCTTACAATCATCTATCCACGCTTCTACCTTCTGTTCAGCGTAATCTGCTGGTTTTAAATCCTTCTTTGTGAGTATACACAATAACACCAGCGCCATAATGCCTAGCGAAACTAGTATCATCGTAATTACGATAATTATATATTTAATTATTATTTTACTTAATCCATCACTTCTTTTTTCCATCTATATCCTATCCCCCACAATATCTTTTTCCTTCACCGAAATTCTTTTTTCGGTGAGGTTTACACTCACATCTCCCTTACGAATGATGTTACCTACTGCGCTTCTATTTTCTCTTCGAATATGAGCCGACACCCTGGCCCTTAATTCCCCAATCGAAAATGGCATACAAATATAATCATCAGCACCAATGGCCAGACCATATATAATATCATCCTCCAATGCCTTGGCGCTAAGGAAAATAATAGGGCAATCCACTTTATTTCTTATCTTCTCAACTATCGTATATCCGTTTTCGTTTGGCATCATTACATCCATCAATATCAAACTATGGCCGGATAAATCCTCTGGTATTTTTTCTATTGGAAAATGGACAGTATCAACCTGATACTGCCCACTTAATGCTTTTTTTATCAATGTTAGTATTTCTTTTTCGTCATCAACAACTAGTAAATTCATCTTGTCACCGTGTATATTAGAATTGATAGTCCGTACAATACGTACACATGCAATGGATAAAAGTAGTAAAAGAATTTGCCATTGCCATGTCCTCGTTTTCCATTGTACAACTACATAAATGCTATTGAAAAGACACTCATCCACTCATATGCGTAGAAAAATACATTATCAAATGTAATTGGGACGTTAAATAACATCATCAAACCAAAATTCCACAGCAGGACGAATGCACCATAACCGTATACACGAATACGTTTGTTTTTGAAATGGCTGAGTGCATATATTACTAATCCTTCAAGTAGTGTTAATGTTCCACCATCGTTGATTCTTGTATGAAGTGGTAATACAGAAAAGTTTATCATGTTGGCAAAGAATAACGTTGTGCTTTTTCCTGCGCTTATCGCTGGCTGATATAAAGCTAGCTCCAAAATGTATGGCAATACAATTGGGAAAACTACTGCTGTTATTCCCTTAACATACTTCTTAGATTTTATCCACTCTATTCCCTGCAGCACTACAAACAATATAGCAAAGCTTGATAACATCGCATTTTCTGGAATAAATCCATCTCCACGTTTTGAAAAGCTCAGTACATTGTATAATCCAAACTGTATCAAGCCCATAATTACAGCGATAACATATATCTTTAGGAAATATTTTTTTCTATCATGTGTGTGAACGAAGCCTTCGATGAAACAAAATAGAAACAGTGGCGCCGCCAGTCTTCCTGCCCAGGAAAACCAAATTGGCACTTTCCCTGTAAATTCAAAGAAATAATGGATATGGTCCATTACCATAAAAATTAATGCTAGATATTTTAAATCAAATCCTGTTAAACCTTTTCTTATAATATTCATTGTTTCCTACCTCCTGATTAATAGGATAGAATCAAATTATAAGGATTTTATAAGGATTTATTTATTTTTTTCTTTATCTGCATTTCTACTAGTTTTGTGTTTAGTCCATTCTTAGTAGATTCCATAGATATCAACAGATTTTCTCCCAATATCAGGCTGCTTTCTTCATACTCATGTAGCTTTTCCAGATTTTTTACTGCATATTCATCTTGGTTTATAAGTCCCAGATGCTCCCAGTAAATAGTCTGTCTTGTTTCTTTATTTAATAACGCAAAATCCGGACATGCCATGTGTCCATTATTCATTTTTATCTTAGGCTCGTATACGTATGGAATATCATATTTATAAAATAAATCCGCAAGTATCTTTTCTGATTTGGAACGTACATGTTCACCTCGCTCTGTGTATATATTACCTTCTATTGGGAATGTGTTCTGAGCTCCTTTGTTTTCTTCATACCATCTGGCGATAAAATCCTCGTCACTTGGAATTATTGGGGTGATGTAAGGTTTCTTGGCCTTTGCCTGCTTATTATAAATTGCCTTTATTTCAGATAAATCAATTTCTCTTAGATCCTTTGCAATTCTAGCAAGCTTCTTTTGCATTTTAACTAACTTTTTATTTACTTTAATATCATAATCTCGTTGTATAAGGCCGGAATACTTTACCAAATCTGAAATCTTCAAATATTTCCTTGTATTCCTTGCTCTATCAACACAATAGAATTGTTCATATCCTCGATTCATTGATGATTGAATATGAATATCTGCTATATTGTTTGATATACGAAGCAGATTATTTACTTCTTCCAATTTGATATCTATTTTTCTTATTATTTCTTTCATTAGAACTCCTTTTAAATCTTTATAAATAATGTATTTCCTTTTAACCAATGTGAATTACAGTGTTATTGTATTTTTTTACTCTAGGCGCTGTACTCATGGCGACAGCACTACAGTGTAACTACTCTTTTATAAAAAATAACTGTAATGATTGCTGTCCCTTTACAGTGCCGATGACATTTTTTCACTTCTGACTGTAATAATTAGTTGTGCATTACAGTGTTCTCATTATTTTTCTATATAGCGCTGTAATGATTCATAATTTTTTACAGCGCCATTATATATTTACCTATTTACACTGTAATCACATTTCTATCCTTACAGCGCTAACATCTTTTTTTCTATTTCCGCTGCATTAAACCAATACTCCATACAGTGCTTTTTTCAAATCTTTGCTTTGCGCTGTATTTGTAGCCAGGCCATTACAGTGCAAACTATGATTTTTCCAATAACACTGTATTCAGCAGATTATTTAATCTTTTTTTCGTATTCTAGTCGTTCAATGATTGGAAAATGTGCAGCGGAGCCGCGAGAGCGGCTTCGCTGGTTAAGAGTTTAAGTGATATTACTGTGATGCTAGTGTTTCTGTAAAATGTCGACTGTGTGGGCGCTGGCGCCGAGCAAGTCGGCGCGCTCGCAGACGGCCATCTGATACTGTATGAAAGCCGCAAACTGCTCCTCAGAAAGATAGGCTTCGTCCAGCTTTCCTTCAGCAATATTCTCTAAGACGTGGCCCTCCTTGATTCCATAAGTAAGGAAGGCGTATTCATTCATAACGTATGCTACAAGAATATATCCGCCAGGTCTTGTGACACGCTTGGCCTCGCGCAGCGCCTGAAGCTGTTCTTCTCTAGTCTTTAGGTGATACATTGGCCCAAACAAAAGTGTAAGGTCAAAACTATTATCATCAAATCTCTTTAGCTTTAAAGCATTTCCCTGGAAGGCCTTCACGCCAGTGCCTTTGGCTTTAAGCATGCCAAGGTTGTGCTTTACCAGCTCAACAGCTGTAACATCGTAGCCCTCATTCCAAAGGGGGATGCTGTAGCCGCCGGTGGCGGCGCCTATATCTAAAATCTTTATATCTGACTTGGCCTTAGGTTCTGCATCTGGCATTTCTTCGCCACGCTCTAGAATATCCAAATATTTGTGAACGTATTTCATGGTTACTGTAAATTCCATGATGCCATGGCGCGATTTAAGGCGTTTGTCTTCGTTGAATTTGTTGTAGTATTCTTCTAAGTTTGTCATTTTAACCCTCATCAGTCAGCTTCGCTGACAGCTTCTCCCAGAGGGAGAAGCCTTTCTTTTTAAAAGGGCCTCATACTTTGTATGAGGCCCCTAATCATTATATTATTTTGCTCTTCCGCAACACTGCTTATATTTTAATCCAGATCCACATGGACATGGATCGTTAGGGAAGATTTTCTTTTCCTTGCGAACCTTTGGTCCTGAACATGCTGTGTCGTCTTTGTTTGTGCCTGTTACCTTGGCAACTTCTTCACGCTCTACCTTCTTTTCAATGCGGATGCGGTAAAGCATTGTAAGTGTATCGTTGATGATTGCTGCGTTCATGGCATCAAGCATGTCGTAGCTGGCTGCCTTGTATTCGTCTACTGGGTTACGGTTACCGTAAGCCTGGAGGCGGATACCCTGACGAAGCTGTTCCATATCATCAAGCTCTTCCATCCACTTGCGATCGATAACTCTAAGAAGGATTACACGCTCAACCTCTCTAAACTGCTCTGGCTGGTCGAATTCCTTTTCCTTCTTGTCGTACATATCAAGTGCGATATCTGTAAGCTTTTCCTTGAGTTCCTTCTTGCTCTTGATGTTGCCGATTGAAAGCTGAGTCATAACTGGAACTGGGATTACTGGGCAAATGAGGTGATTAAGCTCCTGAAGCTCCCAAAGCTCTTTTTCTACATCGTCTGGAATAGTCTTTTCGATGCACTCGTCAACCTTGTCCTTAATCATGCCAAGGATTTGCTCGTGCATATCCTCGCCCATAAGTACACGGCGACGCTGCTTGTAAATAAGCTCTCTCTGCTCATTCATAACCGCATCATAATCAAGCAAGTTCTTACGAGCTGAGAAGTTGTTTTCCTCTATCTTCTTCTGTGCCTTTTCGATGGCATCAGAAAGCATCTTGTGCTTAATCTGTTCTCCCTCTGGAACGCCAAGAGAGTTGAACATTGTGATGAGACGGTCTGAACCGAAGAGTCTCATAAGGTCATCCTCAAGTGAGATGAAGAACTGTGACTCACCGACATCACCCTGACGACCTGAACGTCCACGGAGCTGATTGTCAATACGACGAGATTCATGACGCTCTGTACCGATAATCTTAAGACCACCTGCTGCACGTGCATCCTCGTCAAGCTTAATATCTGTACCACGACCGGCCATGTTAGTAGCGATTGTAACGGCACCATGCTTACCTGCCTCTGCTACGATTTCAGCTTCCTTTTCGTGGAACTTAGCATTTAATACGTTGTGCTCGATTCCTTCGCGACGAAGCATCTTTGAAACGAGCTCTGAAATATCGATATCGATTGTACCAACAAGTACTGGCTGTCCTTTTTCGTGAGCCTTCTTAACTTCCTCAACAACTGCCTTGTACTTTTCAGCCTTTGTCTTGTATACGGCATCATCATGGTCGATACGCTGAACTGGCTTGTTAGTAGGAACAACTACTACGTCCATTCCGTAGATATCACGGAATTCCTGCTCCTCTGTGAGGGCTGTACCAGTCATACCTGCCTTCTTATCGTATTTATTGAAGAAGCTCTGGAATGTGATGCTTGCAAGAGTCATAGACTCGCGCTTAACCTCAACATGCTCCTTTGCCTCGATAGCCTGATGTAAACCGTCTGAATAACGACGACCTGGCATGATACGACCTGTGAAGGAATCAACAATCATAACCTGACCATCACTTACAACATAATCCTGATCCTTGAACATAAGGTTGTGAGCACGAAGTGCAAGGATGATGTTGTGCTGGATTTCAAGGTTCTCAGGATCAGCAAGGTTTTCAATGTGGAAGAACTGCTCAACCTTTGCAACACCTTCAGCTGTAAGGTTAACAACCTTGTCCTTTTCGTCTACGATGAAATCGCCAGTCTCGTTACGCTCAACGCCCATGATGGCATCCATCTTTGTGAATTCTGGAAGGTCCTCGCCTCGCTTAAGCTGACGAGCAAGAACATCGCAAAGCTCGTAAAGCTTTGTAGACTTTCCTGACTGACCAGAAATGATAAGTGGTGTACGAGCCTCATCGATAAGAACTGAGTCAACCTCATCGATGATACAGTAGTGAAGGCCTCGCTGTACAAGATCCTTCTCATAAACACACATATTGTCACGGAGGTAATCAAAACCAAGCTCGTTGTTTGTGATATATGTGATATCACAGTTGTAAGCTGCCTGGCGCTCCTCCTTTGTCATATCGTTAAGAACAACGCCTACTGTAAGGCCTAAGAAACGGTGAACCTCACCCATCCACTCAGCATCACGCTTAGCAAGGTAATCGTTAACTGTAACGATGTGAACACCCTTGCCTTCAAGTGCGTTAAGGTATGCTGGAAGTGTAGAAACAAGTGTCTTACCTTCACCAGTACGCATCTCTGCGATACGTCCCTGATGGAGGATGATACCACCGATTAACTGAACACGGAAGTGCTCCATTCCAAGGGCACGCTTACCTGCCTCACGGACAACTGCGTATGCCTCTGGTAAAATATCATCAAGTGTCTCTCCCTTTGAAAGACGCTCTTTAAATTCTGTAGTTTTTGCACGAAGCTGCTCATCTGTAAGTGCCTGCATCTCAGGTCTGAGCGATTCGATTTTATCAACGATAGGCTTAATTCGCTTAAGCTCTCTATCGGAATGTGTTCCAAATACTTTGTCGATAATACTCATTTTATTAATTCTCCTAACTCTAGGGTTACCCCACAAACTCCTACTATTTTAACAGAAAAGTACATGGTTCACAAC
>CACYLQ010000086.1:1430-10016 GCA_902775195.1 uncultured Pseudobutyrivibrio sp. | reverse complement strand
ATTTCATCAGACTTCCGTGATCTTATCGCAGCTTCTGCAGAAGGAAACGAGAGAGCACAGCTTGCTATGGATATGATTGCATATCGTATCGCTAAGTATGTTGGTGCATACGCAGCAGCTATGAACGGCGCAGACATCATCTGCTTCACAGCTGGTCTTGGCGAGAACAATGCAGGTCTTAGAAAGGCTGTATGTGATCATCTTGGATTCATGGGCGTTGAGCTTGATGATACAAGAAATGATGTAGCTGGTGAGGAGAGACTTGTTTCTTCTGACGCTTCTAAGGTTAAGGTATATGTTGTACCTACAAATGAAGAGGTTATGATTGCTAGAGATACAGCTGCAATTGTATCAGGAAAATAATATTCTTAATTGCGTTGTTAATTTTGAAAAAATGTTTGACAAGCAATATAAAGCTTAGTATAATTGAGCAAGTGTGGATAGGAGATATTTATGAAGATTTCTATTAAAGATATTACTTCATTACCTGATCAAAGTAAGAAGTTTGCTGGAACATGTGATATAAGTAATTTTTCTTATCTTGGCAGTGATTTTTCTATCAATCACATAGAGCCATTTGATGTAGTTTTATCTATGATTGGTTCGGGTAAGCTTCACATTACCTTCAGTACCAACAGTACTATTAAGGGGCAGTGTGACAGATGCTTATCAGAGGTAACTTTTAATGTTCCTGTTTCTGTTGATGAAACTGTTGAAGTTTCAGAAGGGCAGGTCGTTGCAGATGAGGACCTTGGACCTTATTCTTTTGCCGAGGGCGAAGAAATAGATGTAGATGAACTCATTTTAAACGAGATCTTAGTGAATTTCCCGGCAAAGATATTGTGCCAGGATGACTGCAAGGGCATTTGCCCAGTTTGCGGTAAGAATCGTAACATTGAACCTTGTGGTTGTGATGATACAGTTTTAGATTTTTAGATGTCTTTAATAGCTTTAAGGAGGTGAAATAGCATGTCTATTTGTCCAAAGAACAAATCTTCTAAGGGAAGAAGAGATAAAAGAAGAGCAAACTGGAAGATGAGCAATCCTACTCTTGTTAAGTGCAGCAAGTGCGGCGAGCTTATGGTTCCTCACAGAGTTTGCAAGAACTGTGGTTCATACAACAAAAAAGAAATCATCGCAGTTGATTAATTGCAAAACCTCTCGGTGTTGCCGAGAGGTTTTTTATTTGAAATATTTTCATATATCATATATACTTTTATAAGCATGCATGGAAAGGATTTCTTATGAGTGATTTAACAGTTGTTGCACTTGATGCCATGGGTGGAGATAATGCTCCTTCAGAGATGGTAAAGGGTGCTGTAGATGCAGTTAATTTAAAAAAAGATATTAAGGTTATTTTGGTAGGAAAGGAAGACGTAATTAATACTGAATTAGCAAAGTATTCCTATCCAAAAGAACAAATCGAAATAAAAAATGCTACTGAGGTTATCGAAACAGCAGAGCATCCTGTTGCAGCTATTAAGCGTAAAAAGGATTCGTCAATGGTAGTTGGCCTTCATCTTGTTAAGGATAATGAGGCTGATGCTTTTGTATCTGCAGGTAATTCAGGTGCACTTTTAACAGGAGGACTTGGAATTGTAGGCCGTATTCGTGGTATTGAAAGAGCACCTTTTGGAACTCTTTTCCCAGTTAAGACGGGTGTGGCCTTCCTTGCAGATTCTGGTGCTAATGTAGATTGTAGAGCCAGCCATTTAGTTCAGTTCGCTAAAATGGGAAGCATCTATATGGAAAAGGTTGTTGGAGTTAAGAATCCACGTGTTGCTATCGTTAATGTTGGCGCAGAAGAGGAAAAGGGTAATGCCTTAGTTAAGGAAACAATGCCTCTTTTAAAGGAATGTACTGATATTAACTTTATTGGTAGTATAGAAGCTAGAAACATTCCAAACGGTGATGCAGATGTAATTATCTGTGACGGCTTTGTTGGTAATGTTATCCTTAAATTATATGAAGGTTTAGCTAGCACACTTGTTTCTGTTATTAAGGGTGGTCTTATGAGCACTCTTAGATCAAAGATTGGTGCTGCATTGGCTCTTCCAGCATTAAAGGGCACACTTAAAACTTTTGATGCCAGTGAATATGGCGGAGCTCCTTTACTTGGTTTAAAGGGACTTGTAGTTAAGACACACGGCAGCGCCAAGGCTGGAGAGGTTAAAAACACTATCTTCCAGTGTGTAACCTTTAAAGAACAAAAAATCAATGAGCATATTAGAGATAATATTGTTTTAGAAAATAAAAAGGAGGTTTAAAATATGGAATTCGATTTATTAAAAGAGATTATTGCTGAGGTATTAAATGTTGATGCCGCTGAAATCACAGCTGAGACAACATTTGTTGATGACCTTGGTGCAGATTCACTTGATGTATTCCAGATTATCATGGGTGTTGAGGAAAAGCTTAACATTGAAGTTGATACAGATGCTGCAGAGAAGCTTTCTACAGTTGGAGATGCAGTAGAGCTCATCAAGAAGACAGTTGCAAATAAATAATTATTGTGTGCAAGTGCAGTTATACTGTGCTTGCACATTTAGTGTCCAGAATGGCTGGACACTATTTTAAACTCAGGAGGTAATATATTGAATACTAATTTAAAAGATTTTCAAAAGATTATCGGTTACGAGTTTAGAGACGAAAGCTTACTAAAACAGGCCCTTACTCACAGTTCATACGCTAACGAGCATCATATGCCAAAGCTTAGTGATAACGAGCGCTTAGAGTTTTTAGGTGATGCTGTTCTTGAAATTGTTTCTAGCGAGTTTTTGTATCTAAATTATACTGATTTGAATGAGGGCAAGTTATCTAGACTTAGAGCCAGCATTGTCTGCGAGCCTACCCTAGCCTACATCTGCAAGGAAATCAACCTTGGAGATTTCGTTTATCTGTCAAAGGGCGAGGATATGACTGGTGGACGTAACCGCAAATCAATCTTATCTGATGCTTTCGAAGCAACTATTGGAGCTATGTTCCTTGACGGCGGCATGGAACCAGCTTCTGCATATATCCACAGATTTGTACTTAATGATATTGAACACAAGCAGCTATTCTACGATAGCAAAACAAGTTTACAGGAGGTTGTTCAGGCCAGATATAAAGAGCCTCTTACATACAACCTTATATCAGAAAAAGGCCCTGACCACGCTAAAGAATTTACAGTTGAAGCTGTAGTCGGCGATAAGGTCTTAGGCCAAGGCAAGGGCCGTACTAAAAAAGCTGCCGAACAAGAAGCAGCCTACGAAGGCCTCGTCCGCCTACACCAGGAGGAAGCGATTAACATCATCTAATCGTGGTTATGAAAAATTAAACGAGCTTGGAATAAGGATAATTATAATTATAAGTAGCTTGTAGCAGTCAATGATATATACTCTGTAATGAGCATATAGCGATTGAAAGAGTATATATTATTGTCTGCGTAACAAAGCGAGCCAAAACATTCCTTCATTTCAGGCAGACTATAGGAGTGAATAATGTATCTTAAAAGTATAGAATTATACGGTTTTAAATCTTTTGCCCACAAAATGAAATTTGAATTTCATAACGGTATCACAGGCATCGTAGGTCCTAACGGCTCTGGTAAGAGTAACGTAGCCGATGCCGTACGATGGGTTCTTGGTGAGCAGTCTGCCAAGCAGCTTAGAGGTGCATCCATGCAGGATGTTATCTTTGCTGGTACAGAGGCTAGAAAGCCACTTTCTTATGCTTATGTAGCCCTTACAATGGACAATTCTGACCATGTACTTCCAGTAGATTATGAAGAGGTTACTATTGCCAGACGAGTATATCGTTCAGGCGAAAGCGAATATCTTTTAAATGGAACACCTTGCAGATTAAAGGATGTTTCTGAGCTTTTCTATGATACTGGTGTCGGTAAAGAAGGTTACTCTATCATCGGACAGGGTCAGATTGAAAAGATTTTATCTGGTAAGCCAGAGGATAGACGTGAGCTTTTTGATGAAGCTGTAGGTATTGTTAAATATAAAAAGCGTAAGGCAGCATCTGTTAAGAAGCTTGAGAGCGAAAGAGAAAACCTTGTTCGTGTTAACGACATCCTTTCAGAGCAGGAACGAAGAATCGGACCTTTGGAAAAGCAGTCAGAGGATGCAAAGCAGTATTTAAAATACAAAGAGGAATTAAAGCGAATTGATGTTAATTCCTTCATGTTAGAGGTAGATAGACTTACAGCTGCCTTAAACGAGGTTGAGAAGAACACTAATCTTGCTAAAGCTAATATGGAAGAAAGCAAGATTGCTCAGGAAGAAATTCGTACCAAATATGATTCCTTAGAGGAACAGATTTCTGGTTTAGATGAGCAAATCGAAACCTTAAAAAAGAATCAATCTGATTCAACACTTCTTAAAGGAAAGCTTGAAAACGAAATCCTTCTTTTAGAGGAACAGATTCGTTCGGCTAATGCAACAGATGAAAGCTTAGCTGCCAGAGTTTCTGAAATCGAAGCTGAAAAGACTGAAAAACAGTCTCAATTAGATGAATTTAAGAAGGAAAAGGAAGAGTTAGATAAGACTTTAGAAGAGGCTGTAGAAAGACTTACAGCTGTTAAGAATAATTATAGCGAGTTACAGGCTGCAATTAATACTAATAACGAAAAAATCGAAGCCGATAACAAGGCTATTATGGAATTGCTTAACAACAGAGCATCTATTAAATCTAAGGAGCAGCGTCTTGAGACAATGCTTGAGCAGACTAATATCCGTAAGGCAAAGCTTAACCAGCGACTTCTTGAGAGAAAAACAAGAGAAGAAGATTTAGATGTAGCTGTTACTTTAGCTGAAGAAGAGTTTAAGAAGGCACAGGAAGAGCTTCTTTCACTTCAGGATAAGGATAAGGAATTTTCAGCAAAGGCTGTTGAATGGAAGAATAAGGGCAGAGAAAATACTGAAAAGCTTCAGGCTAAAAAGGATGAATTAGCCCGCGTTCAGACAAGACTTGAATCTGTAAAAAATATTGCAGAGCGCTATGAAGGTTATGGTAATTCTACAAGAAAGATTATGGAGCAGAAGGGCAAAATCGATGGTATCGAGGGCGTTGTTTCTGACTTAATCCATGTAGAAAAGAAATACGAAATGGCCATCGAAACAGCACTTGGCGGTAACATTCAAAATATTGTTACAGCTGATGAAGCAAGTGCTAAAAAGCTTATTGCTTTCCTTAAGGAAAACAAGCTTGGCCGTGCCACATTCCTTCCTCTTACATCTGTAGATGGTAGAGGTAATTTCAAAAAGACTGAGGTTCTAAAGGAAAAGGGTGTTCTTGGTCTTGCTTCAGAGCTTGTTAGCTGCGATAGCAAATTTGAAGGTGTTGTTGCTTATCTTTTAGGGCGTGTAGTTGTTACAGACAACATCGATTCAGCTATAGCACTTGCAAAGAAGAATAATTACAGTATTCATATTGTTACTGTTGATGGCGAATATTTGGCCCCAGGTGGTTCTATGACTGGTGGTCACTTCAAGAACAAATCTAATCTTCTTGGTAGAAACAGAGAAATCGAAGAGCTGGAAAAGAAGCTTGATGCTATATCTACTGAGATGGAAGAGCTTAAGAACAGAGCTGGTGAAATCGAAACTGCTGCATCATTGCTTGAGGCAGACAGAGAGGAAAACACTACAAAGCTTAACGCTGCAGCTATTGCTCTTAATACTGCAAAGCTTGGTCTTGATAGAGCTAACGAACAAAAGAAGGAAAGCTTAACTGCTTACGAAGGATTATCAAAAGAAAGCGAAGAATTAGAGTCACAGCTTACTGAAATCGCTTCTGGCAAGAAGGAAATTGAATTCGAAAAGAAGGAATCTGAGGATAAGGAAGCTGAACTTAAGGCTGAAATCCAAAAGCTTTCTGATGAAGTAGATGAAAAGACCTACATGGAGACATCTGTTAACAGAACAATGTCTGAGGTTCAGATTGAAGAGGCTAACGCTAGACAGAAGGTAGAATTCGTTCAGCAGAATATTGACCGTGTACTTTCAGAAATTGAAAAATGCGATGGAGATATTGCTTCTATTAAAGAAAATGCTGCTTCTACAAAAGAAGAAACAGAAAATAAAAAACAGAGAATCGAAGATATTAAGGCTACAATTGCTGCATCAGATGATTCCTTTGGACAGCTTGAGGAAGAAATCAAAGAGGCAACTGCTAAGCGTGAAGAGTTAAACAACTCTCATAAGAATTTCTTCGAGCAGCGCCAGGAGATTTCAGATAGAATCTCTGATTTGGACAAGGAAATCTACAGATTAGATTCTCAGCATGAAAAGATTGCTGATGCAATTTCTAGTCAGAATAACTACATGTGGAATGAATACGAATTAACATATCATTCTGCAGAAGAGCTTAAGGATCCTGAATACAATGATTTAGATCAGATGAAAAAGGATGCAGCTAAAATCAAAAATGCAATCCGCTCAATGGGTAACGTTAATGTTAATGCTATTGAGGAATTTAAGGAGCTATCTGAAAGATACAACTTCCTTAAGGGACAGCATGATGATTTGGTTGAGGCAGAGGCTTCTCTTGTTCGTATCATCGATGAACTTGATGAAGGTATGAGAAAGCAGTTCGCTGAAGGATTTAAGGATATCCAAAGAGAATTTGATAAAGCATTTAAGGAGCTGTTCGGTGGTGGACATGGCTCACTTGCCCTTGTTGATGAGGAAGACTTGCTTGAGACAGGTATTATCATTAACGCACAGCCACCAGGAAAGAAACTTATCAATATGATGCAGATGTCCGGTGGTGAGAAATCACTTACAGCTATTGCACTATTATTTGCAATCCAGAATCTTAAGCCTTCACCATTCTGTCTTCTTGACGAGATTGAGGCGGCTTTAGATGATGCAAACGTAGATAGATTTGCTGGATATTTACATAAGCTTACTAAGAACACACAGTTTATTGTTATTACTCATAGACGTGGTACTATGAACGCAGCTGATAGATTGTTTGGTATCACAATGCAGGAGAAGGGTGTATCTGCTCTTGTTTCTGTAAATCTTATTGAGTCACAGTTGGATGATTAATTATGGCAGAAAAAATTAACTTTTGGCAGCGTCTTATAAAGGGGCTGACAAAAACAAGAGACAATTTTATAAAATCCATGGATTATATCTTCAATGGATTTACCAATATCGACGACGATTTTTATGAGGAGCTTGAAGAGGTTCTGATTATGGGCGATATTGGCGTGCGCACAACAGAACAGATTCTTGATGATTTAAGAGATGCTGTTAAAAAGGAACATATCAAGGAACCATCTGAATGTAAGGAATTTCTTATCAATGAGATTAAAGAACAGATGGCTCTTGGAGAAACTGCCTTTGATTTTGAGAAAAAGACATCGGTTGTGCTTGTTATTGGAGTTAATGGTGTTGGTAAGACTACCACAATAGGTAAGCTTGCCGGCAAGCTCAAGGCTAACGGCAAAAAGGTTATGGTAGCCGGTGCTGATACCTTTAGAGCTGCAGCATCTGATCAGCTTAAGGAATGGGCTGACAGAGCAGGCGTTGAATTTGTTGGTGGGCCAGAGGGCTCCGATCCAGCTGCTGTTGTTTATGATGCTGTTCATGCTGCAAAGGCCAGAGATTGCGATGTACTTTTAGTAGATACAGCAGGTCGACTTCATAACAAAAAGAATCTTATGAATGAGCTTTCTAAGATTAATAATACAATTTCAAAAGAGTTTCCAGAGGCTTACCGCGAAACACTTATTGTTTTAGATGGTACAACAGGCCAAAATGCTTTAGTTCAGGCAAAGGAATTCTCTGAGGTTACAGATATTTCTGGCATTGTTTTAACAAAATTAGATGGAACTGCAAAAGGAGGTATTGCAATTGCAATACAATCTGAGTTAAAATTGCCAGTAAAATACATTGGTGTTGGTGAAACTATTGACGACTTAGAGAAATTCAACGCAGATGAATTTGTAGACGCTTTATTCTACGCTGAAGGCTAAGGCTTACAAAAAGGGAGACTTGATTATGCTTACATTAGACAAATTTGAAGAGGCAGCAAAAATCGTCACAGAGGTGACAAAGGAAACAAAGCTTGTGTACAGCGACTATTTTAGTGAGAAATGCGGTAACACAGTTTATTTGAAACCAGAGAATATGCAGCTTACTGGTGCTTACAAGCTTAGAGGTGCATATTACAAGATTAGCACATTATCAGATGAGGAACGTGCTAAGGGACTTATTACAGCATCTGCTGGAAACCATGCACAGGGTGTTGCTTATGCAGCCAGCAAATACGGAGTAAAGGCAACTATTGTTATGCCTACTACAACTCCTCTAATTAAGGTAAACCGTACAAAGGGCTATGGCGCCGATGTAGTTCTTCATGGTGATGTTTATGATGAAGCATGTGAATATGCTTATAAGTTAGCTGAGGAAAATGGATATACATTTATTCATCCATTTGATGATTTAGCTGTTGCTACAGGTCAGGGCACTATTGCAATGGAAATATTTAAAGAACTTCCACTTGTAGAATATATTTTAGTTCCTATCGGTGGCGGCGGACTTGCAACAGGAGTTTCTACTCTTGCAAAGCTTCTTAATCCTAAGA
>CACYLQ010000086.1:0-1418 GCA_902775195.1 uncultured Pseudobutyrivibrio sp. | reverse complement strand
CAGGTTACAACTCTTAAAACAGTTAATACTATTGCAGATGGTACAGCAGTTAAAACTCCAGGAAGCAATATCTTCCCATACTTACAGGAAAACATCGATGAAATCATTACAGTAGATGATGATGAGCTTATTGTTGCATTCCTTGATATGGTAGAAAACCATAAGATGGTAGTAGAAAATTCTGGACTTCTTACAGTTGCAGCTTTGAATCACTTAGGTGTCAAAGATAAAAAGGTTGTTTCTGTATTATCAGGTGGCAATATGGACGTTATTACAATGTCATCTGTTGTACAGCAGGGGCTTATCTTTAGAGACAGAATATTTACTGTATCTGTTTTACTTCCAGATAAGCCAGGTATGCTTGCAAAGGTATCTCAGGTTATCGCTGATGAGCAGGGAAATGTTATCAAGCTTGAGCATAATCAGTTTGTTACAACCAATCGTTCCGCAGCTGTTGAGCTTCGCATTACACTTGAAGCTTTCGGCACTGACCACAAGGAACAGATTATAAAAGCCTTAGATAAAGCAGGCTACAGACCAAAAATAGTAAGAACTTCACTATAAAAAAGAGGTGTCAAGTAAAAACGCTTGACACCTCTTTTTAATTATAGTATATTATATGAGGTCGTAAGAGGAGAGCAATGGAAGATAAGATTAAATCAGGATATTTATATGATTTCTATGGTGAGCTTTTAACAGAACATCAGCGCACTGTATACGAAATGAGCATCAATGAAGATTTATCTCTTTCGGAGATTGCTGATAGCCTTTCTATTTCCAGACAGGCAGTACACGACATTTTAAAAAGATGCGACAAGCTTTTATCAGATTATGAAAACAGGCTTCATCTTGTAGATAAGTTTATGAACATCAGAAAAGATGTAGTTCGCATTAACGAATTGACAGCGGGAGATGTTAATGAAAATACTTTGTCTGAAATTTCCCGTATTTCTAGTATGATATTAGAGGAATTATAATTTATGGCATTTGATTCTCTTTCAGAGAAGCTTCAAGGGGTTTTTAAGAACCTTAAAAGCAAGGGTAGACTTACCGAAGCTGATGTTAAGGCAGCTTTAAAGGAAGTTAAAATGGCTCTTCTAGAAGCTGATGTTAATTTTAAAGTTGTAAAACAGTTTACAAACACTGTCACAGAGCGCGCCATTGGTTCTGATGTAATGAATGGTCTTAACCCTGGACAGATGGTTATAAAGATTGTTAACGAAGAGCTTGTTAATCTTATGGGCTCTGACGTTACAGATATTACTTTCGGTACTGGCGGCGCCATCACTACTATTATGATGGTTGGTCTTCAGGGTGCCGGTAAAACAACTACCACAGCAAAGCTTGCTGGTAAGGTAAAGCAGCGTGGTAAGAAACCACTTCTTGTTGCTTGTGACGTTTATCGTCCAGCTGCTATT
>CACYLQ010000085.1 GCA_902775195.1 uncultured Pseudobutyrivibrio sp. | reverse complement strand
ATCAGAATATGAGACCATTACATACACCTGGGATAAAAAGATAAGCATTAGCAAATCGGCTATTTACTTCTGGAAGGATAATGATTCTGAGGAAGTAGTAGGAATTCAATTCCCTAAGAATTACACCATTAGTTACAAGGACGGTAATGATTGGAAAGAAGTAAAAGATGCATCAGGCTTTGGTCTGGAAGCGGATAAGTATAATGTAACATCCTTCAAGCCAGTTATGACTGATGGATTAAGAATACAGCTAAATAAAAAGGAAGCTAATAATTCTGGTGTAGGTGTAATTGAATGGGCAGTTCTAGGTGGTGAGCCAGTGGAAGAAGAGCTTGAAGAGCTAGAAAAGGAAGATGTGGAAGAATTGCTAGAAAAGGATGTGGAGTCAGAAGAAAAGAAAGAAGAGAAAGACTCTGATATCGAAGAAGCTACTGAAAAAGATGCTGAAACAACAGAGGAAAACACAGATGAAGTTGAATCTGTCACAGCAGAGGATTCTAAGCTGAAAGTTACAACAGATGAAGTAGTGCCAGAGGAAAAGCTGACAGAATTAGAAGAAGCTACAGGAACAAACTTACTTTTAGGAGCTGTTGCAACTACAAGACTAAAAGCATCCGCTATTGACGATGGATATCCTAATTCTTCATTGGATTATAAGTGGACAGTAAAGAGCAAGCCAAATAATGCAGCAGTTGCTATCGATAAGGATAATCAGGCAATAACAGATGTAAGCTTTAATCAATCTGGTAGCTATGTGCTCACACTCACAGTATCCGATGGAGAGCTTTCAGCATCTGATGATATCAAGATTAAAGTATCAAAGGCTGAGGCGCTTCCAGAAAAGCTTTGCGAATATGATTTCACTGAAAAATCATTAGACAAGAAAGCTAGATTAGTAAAGGATATCAATGATACTGGATATGATTCAAGCTATAGCTACAATCCAAATCCTGTATTCGCAACAGAGGATGGAGCAAGCTTTGTTAACATGACTGGTACAAAGGGCAAGATAAAAGAAGACAAAACAAAGGAGCCTATCATTAATCCTGTCAATCCTTTCAAGCCATCACAAGGTGGAAGCACAGGTACCGCAGCGGTTAGTCATGTAGTAAACAAAGTTGCAAGCCCAGCAAAGGACATCACAGGAATTGATAGTCCTAAGGCACCTACTGCTGGAAACAATAAAGTTGCTAAAACAACTGATAAGGTAAAGGCAGCTAATAGCTCTAAGCAAAAGCCCGAAGCTGAAAGCAGTGTAGATGAGAAATTAGAAAATAGTAAAGATTCTACATTGGAAGATTCAGCTGAGAACACATTAGAAGAGAATAATGAGCAATCAGAAGAAATCATAGCTGATGAAGAAACACCTACTACAGGCGAGAAAAAAGATAGTAATGTAATTCTGATATTAATACTAATTGCATTGGCACTAATTCTTGTAAGTGGCGGATATGTAGTTTTTACAAAAGCATTGAAAAAGGGCAATAAGTAATATAGAAAGACCTATTTGGTGATAAAGCCAAATAGGTCTTTTCTTAGTAGTGTCATACTGAAGTATATTTAGATAATAAATCCTGTGGGTGGGATGTATCTGCTAAATGTTAAGCGGGTTTCAGAAATGTCCCAAATCCACTTATCGCCTTCTGGAAAAAGTTAAGTTGATTTCTACAAAGTTCTCAAAGAACGCATTTTTTCAGGTGGTTGTTAAGCGGATAAATGCCATTAAGTATACAACGATTGCGAACTTTTAGAATTGGATTTAGTATTCCAGAACAGTAATGGATTACGTGAAGCCTTTGGAAACGTGGAATAATTCACAATTCATACAAGAAAAGGACATACATTTGTGATTAAATATTCAAGTAGTATGTTAGTAGCCTATATGTTTGAGGAGGTTGTTTTATGGAAGAAAAGATATTTCAATTTTTTATGCCTGAAATGAATACTCAAGAGATTCAGGCATCATGTGGTGGTAGTGCGGGTAGTTTTGGTGGCACTGCTTATATGAAAACTGAAGGAACTCCAGCGAAAGCTGGAGTTCCTTTAATGAGAGAGGAAAACATAGCAGCATGAAAATATATGGGTTTGATGAAAAATTTTTGATGTTAAAAAACAATGAGGGTTTAAATATAATTTATAGTACATATTTGAATAAAATATTTGGCCTAGATAATAGGGGGGTTGATTTATTTTCAAAACTAATTACTAGATTAGAGGCGCATGATGGTGATGATTGCAATGTTGACCCGGACATGAAAGAATTACTTAGGTTATTGTTGCTTAACGAGATTTTATTTGATTCATTTGATAATTATAAAAAAGCTGATTTTAAAAATATATACCAGAATTATAGAAAGTTTATTCCACATAAAGCCTATATTCATTTGACCCAAAGATGTAATCTTAATTGTACATATTGTTATGATAAAGATAACATTGGAAAAACACGAGAGCTGACTACAAAACAATGGAAAGAAATAATAATATCGTTGAAGGAACATGGATTTGATTACTTGGTATTTACCGGTGGTGAAATAATGCTTCGAAATGATATAAGTGAGTTAGTTTTATTTGCAAATAAAAATGATTTTAAAGTTCATCTGATGACAAATTCTACAATTAAAATTGATAGTAAAATAGTAGAGGCTGCATATCATATTGACATTAGTTTGGATGCTATTGATGAAATCGAAAATGCTAAAACAAGAAAGAACTCGAAATCATTTAATATCTTGAATAATATTATGTCATATGAAGATAAATATAGAAAGAAGATTACTATTAAACCTGTTGTTAGCTGCGAGAATGAAAATTTATATGCAGATTTTAAAGAGTTTTTTATTTCTCAAGGCTTTCATTCGGTTGATCCTCTTCCGCTGCAACCTACAAAAAGGAATGAGAAATGTATGTACCCTACTAGTTATTTGCAAATGTCAAAACATTCATTTGATGCATATTTTAAAATTGCAAAATGTAACGCATGCTACGAAGTTATTGCAATTAACTCCGATGGTAATATTTTCCCTTGTCAAGCTATGATAAACGATGTGTACTGTTTGGGAAATATTTTTGATTCACAATGGTTTGAAAAAATTGAAAAAAATAAAATAACAAAATTGTTCATGGATAATGATGTAACAACTGATTCACATTGTGTATCATGTAGCTATAAATACATATGTGGTGGACCATGTAAAGCTGTTTGCTATAATAAAACTGGAGATATGTTGTCTATGGACGAAGATTATTGTAAATACGCTAAATTGGAATCTAAACATTATTTGGAAACAATAAACTTTGAAGAGAGATAAAAAATGAAAAAATATTCTATTGAACTTTTAAAGCAATATCATAAAGAATTATTTATCAATATAGTACTTTTGCTCGCTGTATGTGTTTTATCAATTGCTGGACCAGTAATATTAAAAAATGGATTAAATGATATTTATAATAGTACAAGCATTTTAAAGACATTATTTAAATATGCATGTGTATTATTTGGCTTATACCTATTTAAATTCATGCAAAATAGATTTAAATTTTGGTTTGGATTAAAATTTAAAAAAAATGAATTTCAAAAGCTATACAATGAATTCTTTCACATGAATTATGACGCGATTCAAGATAAGGAACCGACATATATAATGGAACGAATTGAAAATACTGTTCAAACTGTATTTAATTTTTTTTCTGCTTCTTTAACTGGTTTATTAGTTTCAGTGATAATAAGCATTACTGCACTATGCTTAATATTCACAATTAATAAAACATTATTTATTTTTTATTTAATTCAAATACCATTGCAATATATAGGGTTCAAAAAACTCTTGAACGGAGAAAAATCGAGGTTAACTCTGCTAAGCAAAGATTTGCAAACAAAGAGAGCTATTTGTAAGAAGAATCTAAAAGTAATAGTTTCAAGCCCAGAAAATATGAAGCAATTAGCAGATAAGAAGGGAATCAAAGATTTAATAGTAAATAACTTTGATTGTGTATTAAATGCTGAAAAAAAAGGAAATCAATATGCAATGGATGTGTGTGTGATTTTGGATTTTATTGCATCTACCTTAAAAAATGCATCATACATTATTATTGTTTTATATTTTGGGACAAAAATTATTTCTTTTGGTGATTTGGCATTTTTGATGTTGATTAATGATATGTACTATTCGTCACTTAGTGATATGCTTAATCTACAAATCGATATGCGAGAACTAGCTGGTGCACTAGATTTTGTAGATATAGATTTAAGATATAACGTAGAATCAAATGGTAATGTACGTATCGAGCATGTAAATGAAATAACAATAGAATCTAAAAGTATTGGTTATGAAGATAATATTTTACTTGCCGATGTCTTTGCAAAATTTGATGTTGGGGATATCGTTTTTCTTACAGGCGAATCTGGGCGTGGAAAATCAACAATTGCAAAAATGATTGCGAAATTAAATCTAAATGATGGAGTAAAGATTAATAATTATGATATAAAAGATATAAACAATGAGGATGTAAGAAAAAAAATATTGTACATTTCACAAAAAACAGAATTACTACCAACCTCTATAATTAATAATATCACTTTAGGAGAGCACTACTCGGATGATGTTTTAGATAACTTATACGCAGAACCGTTTATGGATAAGATAATAGATTTAGGCTTAGATACTGAAATACAAGAAAACCGTGCTAACATTTCGGGTGGAGATGCTCAAAAAATAATTTTAGCTAGAACAATATTGATGGATCCAGATGTGTTGATTTTAGATGAATCTTTTAACTCTATTGATTTTGAAACTGGAAAAGATATAATGACCTATATAAGAGATAAATTCAACGGAAGAATTATTATCCTTATTTCACATTCGCAAGAATACAGGTATTTATGCAATAAAGAATGTAAGATTATGGATAAGCATTTAATCATTAATGATATTTTATAGTTTATGGGGCCATATTCAGTGAATATACTAAGTTTTTAGTATTTTTAAGTAAACTTATTGTGGGTGGTTATAAAAATGCACTCGGGCAATGCCTGAGTGCATTTTCATGATAGTTCGAAACTGCGCGCTAAACCATCAATTTCTGGTGAAAAACGAAAATCTATGATTTATTGATTTTAGCATCAAACTAAAATAAACTATAAGACAGTAAAGACGTAATAAAGAGGTGCTGTATGCTGAAAATATTTTATGGAACAGTGGAAGAAAATCTTTATGGACCAGCTTGGTTTAATAATAACTACGAACAAGAATGGTTCGAAGATACATTTGTGCAGGATATGGTAAGAGATGTTGATAAAACAACCTATAAAGAGGGTGAAGTCTTTGAAAGCAGTGTTTTAGGGGCTATTCCGCCAGAAAAACTATCTGGTGGAGTTAAAACACTTATTTCAATATATAAGAATCCAACTCTTGTTTTCGATGCAACTAGTTGTGGAGATAATTGTGCAATATGGCTTCAAAAAATTGGTCAAAAAGAAGATATTACAGTTACCTTACGCTATGCTATGAGATTTGAAGAAATAAATGATTTTGAAATATGCCTTTTGAATACAAATAGCATATATAAAGATAAAAAAGAATTTACTCTTGCAGCATTAACTGTTATAGATGAGGTCTTATAATGATAGGAAGTCACCATATTATAGTAGAGACGAAAAAAATAAAATATGAGTTTGAAATCAAAAGGAATATTACGGTAATCCGTGGTGATAGTGCAACAGGAAAAACCACGTTGATTGATTTGCTTAGTCAATTTGCTAGATTCCAGGGGAGAACAGGTGTCAAAGTAGAGTCAGATGTTCCTTGTGTGGTATATTCTGATGGCCTAATTGCCTGGCAGGAAGCAATTAAATCTGTATCAGACTCTATTATCTTCATTGATGAGGATTATGGTTTTATTAAAACGAAGGAGTTTGCCAGTGTAATAAAAAATACATCAAACTATTATGTGCTGATAACCCGTGATTATCTTAAATGTCTGCCATATAGCGTAAACGAAGTTTATGGTATAAGAAATTCTGGTAAGTACAATTTCCCGCAACGTGTATATAATGAATTTTATCCTTTGTATGATGATGTTGAAAATAAAAAAATATCGGCAAAGTGTTTAATAGTTGAAGATAGTAAATCAGGCTACCAGTTTTATTCAGTAGCGGTTCCCGACATTTCTTGCATAAGCGCAGATGGAAATTCGAATATTTATAAAAAATTATTGTCACTAGATACTAAAGATGGTTGTTATGTTATAGCCGATGGAGCTGCATTTGGCGCTTTTATAGATAAAATCCTTCAGCTTAGAGATATGGGATATAAAATAGGATTGATTTTACCAGAATCTTTTGAGTGGCTTATCTTGAAATCAAAAGTAGTAGATATTAATGATTTGCAAAAAATATTGGAAACACCAGAAGATTATATTGATTCTAGAATATATTTTAGTTGGGAGAGATTTTTTACAGAACTGCTGGAAAAAGGGACAAGCGGATCTATAGCGGAATACCATAAGGATGAGCTGTCTCAGTATTATTTAGAAGGAAAGAACAGGGAAGCAATCCTTAATACAGTAAAGCTTTTTTTGGAGGAATAAATTTATTTTATAGCAAAAAATAATATTTTCTATTGCATTAACTGGTGGCTAATCTTATACTGTATGCGAAACAATTAATTAGACAAATGCAGAGTAGAATTTAAAGCGTTAAGTGCTGTTTGCACAGGGAGTTGGCAGATGGACGAAGGATGTTACCGCGGTTTTAAATTCGCATCCCGCTGCTACATAGTAAGGTAAGCTATATACACCTTCATTGTAGGAAAAGGAAACTGCAAAGGAGGTGTATTTTTTATGAAAAAACTTATGAACACAAGAACACTTACACTTGCAGCTATGCTTACAGCCATCGGCATTGTGCTGGGCTTCTTTAAGCTACCAATCAATCAGTTGATTGAAATCAGATTTGGTTCCTTGCCAATCGCGTTAGCAGGTATGCTGTTTGGACCAGGCGTTGCAGGTGTAGTAGGCGCCATCACAGATATCGGAGGATATTTGGTTAAGCCTACAGGCCCATTTTTCCCAGGCTTTACTATCAGTGGAATAGTAAGTGGAATCATTTTTGGATTAATGCTTCACGGTAAGAAGTGTACATTGCCTAGAATCTTTGCTGCTCAGGTAGTGCACACCTTTATTGTAGGCGTAGTCATGAACAGCTACTGGCTCAGCCTTCTTTATCTAAAGAACGGCTATCTTGCAGCAATCGTTACACGTCTTCCAAAGGAGCTTATCATGATTCCTGTATACACAGTGATTATGTATGCGGTTCTTAATTCACTTGAAAAGGTAGGAATAAAGAGATTAGCAGTATGATGAAATATAGCTATAAAGAGGCTGTGGATTTTTTCAAGAGTATGCCACATTTCATGCCGCCAAAGGATGGCAGCAGTGGAAAGAATATGTTTTCGCTGGATGCGGAGCTGGCACTTTTAGAAAAGCTTAACAGGCCTCAGGATAAACTTAAATATGTTCATATAGCCGGAACCAATGGCAAGGGTTCCACCACTACATATTTGGCTAATATTTTAAATGAGGCATCCGTTGTTACGGGTGCCTTTACTTCGCCATTTTTATATCGATATAACGAGATGTTTAGGGTGAATGGCATTGATATTTCTGATGAAGATTTTGCAGAGGTGTTTTCTAAGGTTAAGCCAGCTTATGACGAACTTGCCAGTGAAGGGATTTTTGTCAGTGAGTATGAATTTTTGACAGTGATGGCTTTCATTTATTTTATTAAGATGGGCTGTGAGCTGGTGCTACTAGAAGTGAGTATGGGTGGCAGAATGGACACTACTAATGTAATCCCTGCACCACTTGTATCGGTTATCACTCCTATCAGCTACGACCACATGACTATTCTTGGAAACACACTTACGGAGATTGCTACTGAGAAAGCTGGGATAATAAAGTCTGGAACTACAGTGGTGAGTGCTGTGCAGGAAGATGAGGTTATTAAGGTGCTTGAGGATACCTGTGCTAAGCAATCGGTGAGCATAGAATTTGTAAAATCTGGCCGGGTAATGGGCAGGGATATCCATGGACAGAGTTTTACTACATCAGATGGTGAGGAGTATTTCACCAAGATGCTTGGAACATATCAGATAGATAATGCAGCTGTAGCTATTACAGCAGCCCGTAAGCTTGGGGGAAAGGGCTATCCAATCACGGAAGAAGCCATTAGAAGAGGTATCGCAAATACGAAGTGGTTTGGAAGGTTTACCCTACTTTCAGACAACCCTCCTGTAATCATAGACGGAGGCCATAACAGACAAGGAGCCACAGTCCTTCGCCAGTCCTTAGAAGAATACTTCCCAGGCAAGAAGATTACATTCGTACTTGGCATCCTAGCCGACAAGGAAGTGGACATCATCCTAGACACACTGCTTCCTATTGCAGATAGATGCTACACGATGGCGGTGCCAAACCTTCGAACCATGCCACCAGAAAAGCTGGCAGAGATGATAAGCGCAAGAGGCGTGGATGCAGTCGTACTCGGTGCTGATACCACACTTGATAGCATCAAGGAAAAAGCAGATGTAGTGTGTATCGCAGGTTCACTATATCTAATATCTCAAATAAGTAAGGAATCAAAAGCCTAGGCTTTACCACTGAATATAGAAGAATCTGTTTTACAGTGGTAAAGATTTCCAGAAATTACCACTGAATATGGAAGAATCTGATTT
>CACYLQ010000084.1 GCA_902775195.1 uncultured Pseudobutyrivibrio sp. | reverse complement strand
ATTATCGTCCTTCCAATCTGGCTGCGCAATAATTCCTACGGAATATCCATGCAATTCAAGAAGGCGGCAAATAATTGCCGCCCCAAATGAAGGATGATCCACGTAAGCATCGCCACAGACATAAACAAAGTCTAGTTGCTTTATGCCACGTTCATCCATATCTTTTCTACAAACTGGTAAAAACTTTTGCATATAAATCTACTCTTTATTAAAAAATTGCTCTGGTATATCAAGAGCTGGAATATCGTCATCATCGTTTGACGATGGAGCCTCAGCTTGCTCGAAGCTTGTATCAGCAGCTGCTTCTCCTGTAGAATCAAGGCTTGCAGCAGGATCAGAATCACCATCATTAAGTGAATCTGGAACAAGGGCAGCTCTATTTCCATTAACAGTATCAAGATAAACCTGCATAGTGTTAATGAATATTAGCAAGAAGCTCATCTGTATATGCAATAGCTCCCATACGAATATTGTTAGCATCCTCTGTTGCTCTATCAATCTTTTCCTGAGCATTCTTCTGAGCAATCAAAATGACCTCATTAGCCTGCGCGTATGCCTGTTGCATAATCTGATGTTCAGAAACAAGCTCATTAGTCTGAATCTGAGCCTGGCTAATAATTTCATCTGCCTTTGCCTTTGCATCAGCAAGAATCTGCTCACGGTTAGCAATCATTCTTTGATATTTCTTAATTTCATCAGGAGTCTTTGTTCTAAGTTCCTGGATAAGTGATTCTAACTCATCTCTATTAACAACTATTTTGTTTGTTGAAAAAGCAGATGGCTTACAATCATCAATATAAGCTTCAATTTCATCAATGATATCTTCAATTTTACTTGTGCTTGCCATGTTATTACTTCTCCTTATTTTTAATTTTGGCTTCTATGAGAGGTATAACCTGTGCTGGAACAAATAGGCTGATATCTCCTCCATAAGATGCAAACTCCTTAGCTACTGTAGAGCTTAAATATGAATACTTTAAGGATGTAGTCATAAACAAAGTCTCTAAGGCTGGATACTGAACTCTATTAGCATGTGCTAACTGAATTTCATTCTCGTAATCAGTAACAGCTCTTAGTCCTCTGATAATAACCTGTGCATCTTTTTCTTTCGCAAAATCAACTAATAAACCTTCAAAACTTTCTACACGAACGTTGTCTAAATTTTCAGTCAATTCCTTTATCATACTAACACGTTCATCAATGGAAAACAACGGATTTTTTTGTTTATTGTTTAAAACTCCAACTATCAACTCATCACAAAGCTTGCTGGCTCTAGTAATAATATCAAGGTGCCCAAAAGTAATCGGATCGAAGCTTCCGGGATAAATTGCTCGTTTCATTCTACGCCTTCTTTAAAAATATATGTTTATTTGTTTTGTATAATTTTTCTTTTGTAATTACATAGCCTAAATCTGCCACATAATCAAAGCTTGTCTCAAGACTAGCCTCAACAATAATCACAGTATCTTCTGTGATATATGATTTGTCTTTAATCTGTTCTAAAACCTGCTTTTCAATAAGCTTATTATATGGTGGATCCATAAAAACAATATCGAAAGCTTCTTTACTGTTTAGACTATTAAGAGCTGAACTTACGTCACTTTTAATAAGTCTTGCCCTATCTTCTAATCTGGCTTTAGAAATATTTTTTTCGATGCATTCGTATGCCTTTTTATCCTTTTCTACAAAAACAGCATG
This sequence comes from uncultured Pseudobutyrivibrio sp., assembly GCA_902775195.1. Classification (GTDB taxonomy): domain Bacteria; phylum Bacillota; class Clostridia; order Lachnospirales; family Lachnospiraceae; genus Pseudobutyrivibrio. Next base: position 10,421 of record CACYLQ010000084.1, on the reverse strand, counting down.
ATTTGCACCACGGCTTAATGCCTCTATACCCATTTGACCGCTACCAGAAAATAAATCCAAGAAATTACAATCAGGTATATCAAATGAAATCATGTTGAACAAGGTTTCTTTTATTCTATCTGTGGTAGGTCTGGTGTCCATTCCCTCTGGGGCAAGTAAGTTAAGACCACGATTATTTCCTGCTATAACTCTCATGCCATCACCTCTACCTTGTTTAAACATTCTTCTAACAGCTTAAGTGCTTCAAGTGCTGCAGCTTTTCTGACCTGAGTTCTATCGCCATCCAGCTGAAGCTTTTTTGTAACACACATATTATCGCCATAAGCACAGCCAATATATACTAGACCAACAGGCTTTTCTTTGGTGCCACCACCTGGTCCTGCAATACCAGTAGATGAAATACCAAAATCTGCATTAGCAGCTTTTCTAACGCCAGATGCCATTTCAGCTGCCGTCTGTGGGCTTACTGCCCCAAAAGCCTTTAATGTATCTGCAGATACACCTAGGTTTTTCATTTTTGCTTCGTTTGAATATGTGACATATCCTTCGTTGAAACAATCTGAAGCACCTGGTATATCTACAATTGAACTAGCGATTAAACCGCCAGTACAAGATTCTGCTGTGGCAACACTAACATGCATATTACAAAGCCTATTAATAAGTGCAGCTACATCCATTATTACTTCTGCTCCTTAAGAACTTCACTGTTTTGGTAAATATAAATTACAAGTGAAAGAACAGTAAGAATTAATGAAATCCAAATAAAAATCTGACCTAAAACCTGAAGCCATACAAATGGAAGGTTGGCTACAAGTATAATAATCATAATCATCTGAGAAACTGTCTTAAGCTTTCCAAAAATGTTTGCAGCAATAACGATTCCGTTTTCTGCAGCAATAAGACGGAAACCAGAAATGATAAATTCTCTTGCAACAATAATAATAACAATCCAAGCATAAAGCTGTTCTGTTGCAATTAAGCAAATCATTGCAGAACAAACAAGAAGCTTGTCAGCAAGTGGGTCCATAAATTTTCCGAAATTAGTAACAAGATTATACTTACGAGCAATCTTACCATCTAACATGTCTGTAAGAGAAGCCACGATAAATATAATGTCTGCAATAATTCTAAGGGCCTGGCTTGCAGGGTTAATAAGCAAAAATAAAACAAAGAAAGGAATAAGTACTACTCTAAATAATGTTAGTTTGTTAGGTAAATTCATTTCCTTTAAATTCATAATTTTGCATCTCCTATTAAATCGTATTCATCAAAGCCTGTAACTTCAACATCAACAAACTGTCCACTTACAAGCTCAATGTCACTATTAACAAAAATAAAACCATCAACTGAAGGTGTATCTCTGTATGTTCGACCAATAAAAACTCCATCTTCTGGAAGCTTACCTTCGATGAAAACCTTTAAGGTTCTTCCAATGTAGTTTTTGTTGTTTGATAAAGAAATGTCTTTCTGACAAAGCATTACTTCATCCTGCCATTTAAGCTTAAGCTCATCATCTACCTGATTATCCATTTTAGCAGCTACAGTGCCATCTTCTCTTGAATATGCGAAAGCACCAAGTCTGTCGAAGGACATATCCTTAATGAACTGTAAAAGCTCTGAATGCATTTCTTCTGTTTCTCCAGGGAAACCACAAATAAGTGTTGTTCTAAGTGAAATGTCTGGCATTGCCTTTCTAAGACGTTTAGCAATATCCATGATATCTGCTTTGTTAGTCTTACGACCCATCTTTTTAAGAATTTCGTCATTGCAATGCTGAATAGGCATATCAATGTAATGACAAATCTTAGGTTCTGATGCCATACATTCAATTAACTCATCAGTTATTTCTTCTGGGTAAGCATAAAGGATTCTAATCCATTCAATGCCTTCAATCTTACAAAGCTCGTGTAAAAGCTTTGTTAAAGATTTGCCGCCATAAATATCGATTCCGTATACGGTAGTTTCCTGAGCTACTAGGATAAGCTCCTTAACACCGCCCTCTGCAAGTGTTTTGGCTTCAGCCAAAAGCTGCTCCATTGGAACAGAACGATAATTACCGCGAATATAAGGGATTGCACAATAAGTGCATCGTTTGTTACAGCCCTCTGCAATCTTAAGATATGCATAATGACCACCTGTAGTAAGAACTCTTCTACCATCCTTAGGGAGACCAACAAGCTCTTTTTTGAAAACAGGCTTTTCACCATTCTTTTCAAGGACAATGTTTATAGCCTTAACTAATTCATCGTAAGAATTGGTTCCAATAATGGCATCTACCTCTGGTAAATCAGAAAGTATTTCATCCGTGAAACGCTCAGCTAAACATCCTGTAACAATAAGTCCCTTTAAGTGACCCTGCTCCTTATAGGTGCCAAGGTCGATAATGGTTTGAATACTTTCTTCCATCGCATCAGCAATAAAAGAGCAAGTATTTACAACTATAATATCTGCTTCTTCCTCGCTGTCACAAATGCTGAAACCATTATCCATTAAATCTCCAAGCATGTGTTCTGAATCAACAAGGTTCTTATCGCAGCCTAATGAAACAAATAAAACTTTCATATATTAGTTATTTGCATCCTCATTAATGATTTTGATTGCGCCATCGTTAAGCTCGTTAACAGCAATTGAAAGAGGCTTGTCACCCTTCATTTACCTTTTCCATAAGTTCTACATAAGATGGATGTATCATAATTAATTACTCCTTTCAAACATCTTTAATTCTTCTTGCATTTCTTTTATAGACGAGCGGTTTCTTTCAACCTTATAATGCTCTGCCTGAATTATATTATGAACCTGATCTACAGCCTTTTCTAGTGAATCATTTACAATCAGGTAATCATACTCTTCCATATACTGAGATTCCTTGCATGAAATAGCAAGACGCTGTGCAATGACATCCTCAGTTTCTGTACCTCTTCCAACTAATCTGTTTTCAAGCTCTTTAGCTGAAGGAGGCATAGTAAATAATAACAACGCATCAGGATACATCTTCTTAACCTGAAGCGCTCCCTGAATTTCTATTTCAAGGATAACATCCTTTTTGCGTTCTATAAGCTGCTCTACATATGCTCTTGGTGTTCCATAAGAATTACCATTGAATGTGGCATATTCTAAAAGCTCATTATTTTCAATCATGCTATCGAATTCTTCTCTTGTTTTGAAGAAGTATTCTCTTCCATCCTTTTCACCTGCACGCATACCGCGTGTTGTAGCTGATATGGATAGATTGTAATCATTTGGATGAGCCTCTAATAAATGCTTCATTATTGTTCCTTTTCCAGCTCCTGAAAAACCAGAAAGAACAACAACAAGACCCTTGTCGCTAACCATTTATACGTCCTCCTTTGGTGGGTTACCATTTATTCTACTAGCAATTGTATCAGGCATAAGTGCGGAAAGAACAACATTATCATCGCAAATAATTACGCACCTGGTGCGACGCCCCTGAGTGGCATCGATTATTTTTCCTGATTCCTTAGCCTGCGCAACTATTCGTTTAGCAGGTGCGGAATCAGATGTAATCATTGATACAATCTTATTACTATTTACTATGTTTCCAAAACCAATATTAACAAATGACATATTATTCTATATTCTGAATCTGTTCTCTAACCTTTTCAATAAGTGTCTTAAGTGTAATACCGATATCTGCGATTTCTACATCTGTAGATTTAGATAAAATGGTATTAGCTTCACGATTAAGCTCCTGTGCAAGGAAATCAAGCTTACGGCCTACTTCCTTATCAAGCTCGAATACCGAACGAGTTTCAGCAACATGGCTCTTGAGACGTACCATTTCTTCATCAATGCATACCTTATCAGCATAAATGGTAACTTCCTGAGCGATACGATTTTCATCGATATTGTTATCCTCTAAAAGCTCATGTATCTTAGTTGTTAAACGTTCCTTGTATTCTTCGATAATAACCGGACTGCGCTTTTCAAGCTTATCAACAAGAACAAGCATCTCATCCATTTTAGAAACTAAATCCTTCTCAAGACGAGCGCCCTCGGCTATTCTTGAATCTACGAACTGATTGATGCAATCTGAAAGAGCTGATAAAACAAGTTCCTTAAGTGAATCCTCGTCTGAATCAGTTTCTTCAAGCTCGATAACATCTGGAAGACGAACGATGTTGCTGGCTTTCATATCGTTTTCCACACCAAGCTTTTCAGCCATTTCAGCAATAGAATCAAAGTATTCCTTAGCAATGATGTCATTAATAGACACCTTGTAACATGCGTCGGAATGCTCGTTAAGGGTGATATAAACATCCACCTTTCCTCTGAAAATACTTTCGCTGATTTTATTTCGAATAAGACTTTCTAAGAAATTAAGCTTCTTGGGAAGTTTGATATTTAAATCTAAATATCTGTGATTTACGGATTTCATTTCGATTGTGACACGAGCGCTTTCGTTTTCAGCAAAGCCCTTGCCGTATCCTGTCATACTACGAACCATATGATTCTCCTTTATCGTATACCCATTTTTAGATATACATAGTTGTAAATAATTATAATTAAATGTATGATTATAGTCAATAACAATGAAGAAAGAGGCTAGATAAAAATGGCATTAGATGGAATTTCTATTCATGCACTTGTGTATGAATTTAACCAAAATCTTTTAAATGGAAAAATCAATAAAATTTCCCAGCCTGAGCGCGAGGAATTACTTATTACAATAAATACACCAGATGGAAATAAAAGGCTTTTGATTTCTGCAAACGCTTCTCTTCCATTTATGTACTTAACGACTGATAACAAGCCAGCTCCTGCACAGGCTCCTGGTTTTTGCATGCTTTTAAGAAAACATATCGGAGCAGGCCGCATCATAGAAATATCTCAGATGGGCCTAGAGCGTGCAGTTCGTTTTAAAATCCAGCATCTTAATGAAATGGGCGATATCACCTTCAAATATCTTTATGTTGAGATAATGGGCAAGCACTCTAATATCATTTTCTGTAACGAGGACAATATGATATTGGATTCCATCAAACACATCCCATCTTCTGTCAGCTCTGTTAGAGAGGTACTTCCTGGTAGAGATTATTTCATTCCAGCACAGGAAGGCAAAATCAATCCTCTTGAAGCTACTGAAGATTATTTTAAAACAAAAGTATTAAAGAAAAGTGAATCCGTATTTAAAGCTATCATGTCATCTTTCATTGGCATCAGCCCAACTATTGCAAATGAAATCTGCTATAGAGCAGCCATCGATTCTGACGCAAGCAATGCTTCTTTATTTGATGAACACAAGGATAGACTTTATAAGGAATTCGAAAAACTTATTACAGATGTAAGAGAAAACAATTATTACTACAACATCGTTGTAGACGCTTCAACTGGTAAGCCTGTAGAATATGCGCCTCTTAAGCTTACAATGTATGAAGACATGGAGATAAAAGAATATCCTGATTTTTCTTCTGTTCTTGTAGAATTCTATGCAAAGAGAAACGCCTACACAAATATCAGACAGAAATCTTCTGATTTGAGAAAAATAATTGTAAATCATATAGAGCGTGCATCCAAAAAGCTTGACCTTCAGTTGAAGCAGCAAAAGGATACACAAAAAAGAGAAAAATACAAGATTTACGGCGAGCTGCTCCATACATACGGATACGATGCTAAGCCAAATGATAAATCTATCACAGTAATTAATTATTACAACAACGAGGAGCTTACTATTCCTCTTGACCCTGATTTATCAGCATCAGAAAATGCAAAGAAATATTTCGATAAATATGCAAAGCTTAAAAGAACTGCTGAAGCCTTAGACACATATATTGAACAGTCTAAGCAGGAATTAGAGCTTTTAAAATCCATCGAAGCAGCTTTAAACATTGCAGAGAATGAAACTGATTTAGCTGATATTCGAAGAGAGCTTGTAGACCACGGCTTCATCAAAAAGCATTCTGGTGGCAAGAAAGAAAAATCAAAAAAGAGCAAGCCTCTTCACTTTGTAGATGATAACGGCTTTGATATTTATGTAGGTAAGAATAATTACCAGAACGACGAGCTTACATTTAAGTTTGCAACAGGAAATGATTGGTGGTTCCACACCAAGAAAATCCACGGCAGCCACGTCATCGTTAAAACAAATGGCAAAGAGCTTCCAGACAGCACCTACGAATACGCCGCAGAGTTAGCTGCTTACTATTCTTCAGGAAGAGATACCGATAAGGTAGAAATAGATTATCTCCAAAAGAAGAACGTAAAAAAGCCCGCTAGCTCAGTAGCAGGCTTTGTAGTATATTATACAAATTATTCAATGGTAGTTTCTCCTACCCTACAGCACGTAAAACTGGTCAGCCAGGAATAAATTTAAAGTGGACCTTAGCTTAGGATAATTTTCTAACTTAGGGTCCTCTTTTATTATGGAATCAACATCCTTAGAGGCAAGCTCCAACTCATCAGCATCCTGGTATATATCCGCAACTCTGAAGCTAAATTCTCCACTTTGTCTAACTCCAAACATATCGCCAGGTCCTCTAAGCTTCAGGTCTTCCTTTGCGATATAAAATCCATCATTAGATTTAAGCATAATATTAAGACGTTCAGATTGTTTATCATCGCGACTTTCATTCATTAGAATACAATAACTTTGGGCGTCTCCTCGTCCCACACGGCCTCTTAGCTGATGAAGTGCAGCAAGACCAAATCTGTTAGCATTTTCTATCATCATTACAGTTGCATTAGGCACATTCACACCAACCTCTACAACTGTGGTAGAAACCAATATATCAGTATTATGGTTTGCAAAATCTTCCATCACCTGATTCTTATCTGCCGGCTTCATCTTACCATGTAATACGCCTATACGATATTTATCCTTAAAATGCTCCTTTAGCTTTTTGCTGTAGTCAGTAACATTTTGTGCTTCTGTTGTTTCTGATGCTTCTACCAAAGGACAGATAATATAAACCTGATGCCCCTTTTCTATTTCGTCGGAAACAAATTTGTAGGCTGTATTTCGCATGCTTTCCTTGATAACGCAAGTCTTTATTGGCAGTCTTCCTCCTGGAAGCTGTTTGATAACCGATGCATGCATATTTCCATAAAGAATCATTGCAAGTGTTCTTGGAATTGGTGTGGCAGACATAACTATGATATGTGGATTTTCACCCTTTAAGGATAGCTTGTCACGTTGACTTACACCAAATCTATGCTGTTCATCTGTAATTACTAACGCAAGTCTTCTGTAATCTCTTCCCTCAGAAATAAGTGCATGTGTTCCAATGATAAAACAGCTTTCATTTTCATCTACAAGCTTTTGCATTTGCTTCTTCTCTGAGACCTTCATTGAGCCTGTAAAAAGAGCCACTGGTATATCAATGCCATAGTCATTGCACCATTTTGTAAATGAAATGTAATGCTGCTTTGCAAGAACCTCGGTAGGTGCCATAATAGCTGCCTGATAGCCTGATAAGACTACATCAAGCATTGCCAAAAAGGCTACAATAGTTTTACCGCTACCAACATCGCCTTGTATTAATCTTTGAGTGACATATTCCCCTGATAAATCAGCTCTTATATCAGATAAAACCTTAAGCTGGTCATCTGTAAGAGAAAACTCCAGGGAATCCATAAAATCATCTGTAAATTGATGATGAGTAATATCAAATTCGTTTGGTAGTGCTGCAATATTGTTTTCCTGAAGTCTTGAATTTAAAATAAAGAAAAACATTTCCTCATAGGCTAAACGTTTTCTTGCCTTTAAAAGCTCATCATAGCTTTCCGGAAAATGATATGCTTTTATAGCCTGGCTATAGGAAATAAAATCATTTTTGCTTTCTATTTCCTCTGGCAATCTATCATCTGAAATTCTGCATTTATCCAAAGCTTCCCTAACAGCCTTGGTCACAAGATTATTGCTTAAGCCCTTTGTTAAATGATAAATTGGCAACAGCTGCTTTTTAATCTCTTCATATTTTTCAGGTGTAAAGATTTGAGGCTGAGACATTTTAAAACGTCCCTTATCAAAGCTTAATCTGCCATAGAAAATATATACCTTTCCAGGCTCGAAGCTGTTTTTAAGATAATTAGAATTAAACCAAACTAAATCTACGGGGATGTCTGAAACATAAGCTGTAGCAGATAATACATCCATGTGATTTCTTGATTTAAAATACTTAGGACTAGTTTTGATTCTACCAGCAACACTAATAAGAGAATCAACCGAATCTCTATTAGGTGTTATAGGTTCTGGATAAATTAAATAGGTGCGCGGAAAAAAAAGGAGTATATCCGATATGGTATATACTCCTAACTTATTCAATAATTTAGTTGTTTTCTCTCCTACACCTTTAATAGTGTCTATTGGTGATAACAACTCCATAACAATAATTACTCCACTGAAACAATATATGCATATACTGCCTGGCCACCTTCAGAAATCTCTACCTCAAGATCTGGGTATTTCTCCTGAATATCAGCACCAAGTGCCTCAGCCTTAGCCTGGTCGCTTCCTTCACCCCAGTAGATAGAAACAACCGCAGAATCATCTGAAACCATTTCATCTATCATTTCCTTAAATGCTACAGTAATGTCAGCATTAACAGAAAGGAGCCCTGAATCGCCCATACCCATCCAATCATTCTTCTTGATTTCCTTATCGTCGATGATTGTATCACGTACAGCGTATGTAACCTGACCTGTCTTAACATTTGCAATTTCTTCAGTCATTGCAGATTCGTTGTCTTCAACGCTTGCAGCAGCATCGAATGTAATAAGTGCTGTAATACCCTGTGGAATAGTCTTTGTAGGGATAACAACAATCTTCTTATCCTCACAAATAGCTGCTGCCTGGTTAGCAGCAAGGATGATATTCTTGTTGTTTGGTAATACGAAGATTGTCTTAGCATTAACCTTTTCAACAGCACTTAAAATATCATCTGTACTAGGATTCATTGTCTGACCACCTGGAATCATGTAGTCACATCCAAGCTCTGTAAATATAGATGTAAGTCCATCACCTGTAGCGATAGAAACAAATCCCATTTCCTTTGCAGGCTCTGTAAATGCCTTAGACTCTTCCTTATCATCTTCCTTTTCACTAGAAAATACTTCGTTTCCAGAGTTAGATTCTGTGATTGTTAAATCAGATACCTTACCTGAAGCAAGCTTTTCAAGCTTAGCCTTAAGCTCTTTAATCTGGTAAGAAGCAAGTGGCTTCTCTGATTCGATAACAAACTCTACTGAATATTTTGAAATAGCTGGCTTTGCCTTTGGAGCTTCTGTAGCTTCTGCAGCATAATCAACTTCCTTACCAATAAGTGCATCATAACCGCCCTTAAGTACCTGTACAAGACCCTGTCCACCAGAATCTACTACGCCTGCCTGCTTTAATACAGGAAGCATATCAGGTGTTTTAGCAAGTGTATCCTCTGCTTCTGCAATAACTGCCTCAGCAAACTCTACGATATCATCTGTCTTTGTAGCCATCTCAGCTGCCTTGTCAGCGGCTGCTCGAGCTACTGTAAGGATTGTACCTTCCTTAGGCTGCATAACAGCCTTATAAGCTGTCTGGACAGCCTTTTCAAAAGCCTCGTTAAGAAGTGCAACATCAATCTCTTCGTGGCTAGATACAACCTTTGTAAAGCCTCTAAATAACTGAGATAAAATAACACCAGAATTTCCTCTAGCTCCCCTGAGTGAGCCTGAAGAAATAGCCTTTGATAATGTCTTCATATCTGGATTATCAAGCTCTCTAACAGCATTTGCTGCAGACATGATAGTCATTGTCATATTAGTACCTGTATCACCATCTGGTACAGGGAATACATTTAACTCATTTATCCACTCTTTTTTAGATTCAAGATTCATCGCTCCTGAAAGGAACATCTTAGATAACAAAGATGCATCGATTGTTTGGATTTCCACCTATAATTCCTCCTTAATCAATAACTCTAACACCTTCAACGTAGATGTTTACTGTATCTACTGTTAATCCAGTGAAAGAAGATACCTTGTATTTTACTGTTTCAATGAGGTTCTCTGCTACAGTAGCAATACTGATTCCGTATGAAACAATAACATGAAAATCTAAAGAAATCGTGTTATCTTCTGCAATATTAACACTAATTCCATGATTTAAATAATCCTTTTTGAGAAGCTTCACTAAGCCGTCCTTCATATTAACAGCTGCCATACCTACGATACCGAAGCACTCAACTGCAACTGAACCTGCATAGGTCGCAATTACATCTGTGTCTATAACAATTTTACCAAGCTCTGTTTCCATTTGACCTTGCATAACGTACCTCCAAAATTCGCATATTTAGTCATATTATGCAATCATTATATACTAAAGCAAAAAGAAAAGCCACCCTTTCGAGTGACTTTCAATATCGTGTCATGTAAGATTAAGCACGCTCAACCTTGCCAGAACGTAAACAAGAAGTACATACATATAACTT
>CACYLQ010000083.1 GCA_902775195.1 uncultured Pseudobutyrivibrio sp. | reverse complement strand
TGCAATAACATCTACTGCCTTATCAAATGTATCCTTGGCTTTTTCTACTCCTGCCACCTGCTCGAAAGAAAGCTTTGGGCCGCAGTCCTTGCAGGCAATAGTCTGTGCATGACGTCTCCTATCTAGCTTTCCTGTATATTCCTTCTCACACTCTGGGCACATCTTAAAGTCACCCATGGTGATAGTGTCTCTGTCGTATGGCAATCTTTCTATTATGGAATATCTAGGGCCACAGATAGTACAGCTAATAAATGGATGCAAATATCTTCTGTTGTTAGGGTCTAGCAATTCCTCTTTACATTTATCACAGGTACAAATATCCGCAGGTATCAGAGGTAAATTAGCCTTTACATCACTATCCGATTCCACGATCTTAAACTGATGAGCCTCTGGAAGTTTTACATCAGCAAGCTCTTCCTCATCAATGGATGTGACAAATCCTCCTGTTGGCACATCCTTGCTAAGTCTGTTCTTTAGCTCATCAAGCTTTGACTCATCTCCTACTGCCACCACAGTAACAATGCCGCCAGTATTTCTAACATATCCTTCTATATTAAGTTCATCAGCAAGCTTGGCCACCCAAGGTCTATAACCTATCCCCTGCACCAAACCCTTAATCGTATATTTCCTAATCATCAAACTTTCCTTCAACAATAGTCTTTGCCTATTTTAACACTTTCTAGGGGATATTTCACTTCTCCTGTGACAGAACTATCCTTGATTTTTCCTTACACTGTCACAACATTTCCTTTAATCCCTATGTTTACGTCGCCTCTGTGACAGAATTCTCCTCAATTCTCTCGTTCTCTGTCACAAGAGTCCCTTCAATCCCTATGTTTACGTTGCCCCTGTGACAGAATTCTCCTCAATTCCCTCTTTCTCTGTCACAACATCCTCTCCAATCCCTATATTCCCGTTGGCCTTGTGACAGAAGAGCACCCAGCAGGGCAACGAAGGCGCGAAATTGCAATAAAAATGTCACAGCCGATAAAGAAAATCCCATTTCCTCATATCTGCTGTGACAGTAAAATTTCAATATTAAATTACAAGACCAAAAAATTAGCCAATTAAACCAGCGATGCCGCAGGCAAGGACGATGATACCAAGGATGATTCGGTACCATCCGAAGACCTTGAAATCATGCTTCTTAATGTAGCTCATTAAGAACTTGATTACGAACATTGATACTGCGAAAGCTACTACCATACCAACAAGAAGGATGGCTGCTTCCATGCCTGTGAATGAAAATCCGAACTTAAGGATTTTAAGAAGGCTGGCGCCAAACATTACAGGGATTGCAAGGTAGAATGTGTACTCTGCTGCAACTGTACGTGATACTCCGATTAAGAGTGCACCTACGATAGTTGCTCCTGAACGTGATGTGCCAGGGAAAATAGCAGCGATAAGCTGGAACATACCAATTAAAAATGCTGTTGTGTATGTGATGTCTGCTACTGCATTAATCTTGGCGTTATGGCCAGATTTCATATTCTCTACTACGATAAAAGCCACACCAAAGATGATAAGCATGATTGCTACTGTAGTGTAGTTGTAGAAAAGCGCTTCAAAAACATCATCCCAAAGAAGACCTACAACTGCAGCTGGTACGCAAGATACAAGGATGTGGAACCAAAGTACAAAAATGTCTGTCTTAATCCATGCACCGATACCACTCTTTGCTAAAGGAGCCTGGTTGTTCTTTTTGCCGAATGGCCAAATCTGATTCCAGAAAATAAGAACTACTGCAAGGATGGCACCAAGCTGAATAACTACCTGGAACATGCTGTAGAATTCCTCTGAAACATCAAGCTTAATGATTTCATCCAAAAGAATCATGTGGCCCGTACTACTGATTGGAAGCCATTCTGTGATTCCTTCAACAATACCAAATAATATGGCTTTTAATATTTCTAACATAATTATCCTCCGTTAAAAAAAATGAGCTATCGTTAAACACGACAGCTCATATTATAATACATCATATATTTTCTTTCCAGTTATTCTTGTGGCGACGCTCAGCCTTGAGTTTTTCTTCCTCTTGGTGCTTTGTTTGCATGATGGCCTCATTCAGCTGAAGCATCTTAGTATCCATCATAGATACGATTTCAGAACATTCACGTAAGTCACGGCTGATGTAGTCTGGAGCGTTTCCTTCGAACTTGTAATAAATCTTGTGCTCCAAGCTAGCCCAGAAATCCATTCCGATAGTACGAATCTGTATTTCTACCTTTGTATCAACTGTCTTATCTGACAGATAGATAGGAATGGTAACAAGCATATGATAGCTCTTGTAACCAGATGCCTTTGGATTCTTAATGTAGTCCTTGATAGATACTACAGTAACATCTGCCTGACGACCTATCATTTCAGCGATTTGGTAAATATCGGATGTGAATGAACAAACTATTCTAACTCCGGCAATATCGTTACAGTGTTCAATCATGTTAGGGATGGAAATGTCATACCCATTTTTCTTAAGTTTCTTAACGATACTTTCAGGAGTTTTCACTCTGGTTTTTATGTATTCGATTGGATTATATTGATGCACCTGTTGAAATTCATCGTTTAAAATTTCAACCTTAGTACGAAATTTTTTGATAGCTGATTCATATAACAGCATGACGGTATTCCATGAATTTACACCATCATCAGGAAACATTGATGCATCCACTGTGAATCACCTCCCCACATTATTTCAATTATATAATACCATAAAACTCCAAAAATAATTATAAATTCTTTGTTAATTTTTAGAATGCCATACATGTTGAGTATCGTATGCGTGAGGCCAGTCTTGGGTTAGAAGCCATATCGTAAATACGATAGTTGAGCATGCCCAGGTGATTGGATAACACCAGCTAATGGTTGTAAATTTAGGAATAAAATGTACTGCTATTGTTACATAAACTATTCGAATGCCACACCAGAAGGTAAGCATTGTTACCATAGGTATGATGGATTTGCCAGCACCTCTCATTACACCTGCTGCACAATGAGAATATGCTAACAAGCAATAGAAAAATGCACAGGTTGCTACCTGCATATGTCCGTACAAAATATCCTCTGGATTCTTGATAAATATGCTAAGGAGTGGATCAGCAAATAGGTAGAATAATAATCCAATTACTTCTGCTAATACCACGCCAACCAATATGCTAAATCTAGCTCCCTGCTTTGCTCTGTCGTACTTGCGGGCACCAAGATTTTGACTGATAAATGTAGGAACTGCCATGGAAATACTGTTGATAGGAAGGAATACAAAACCTTCTATCTTGGCGTATGCTCCCATACCATTCATGGCATGAGCGCCAAAGGCATTTATGTTCTTTTGAACAACAATATTTCCAATAGAAATTACTGAATTCTGTAATCCCATAGGAATTCCCTGAACAAGAATCTGATGAATGATTTTAGGATGCCAGATAAATATCTTTGAAAGCTTGACCCCGGTGTAATCATTTGTCTTAAGCAGTCTGATAAAACACAGTAATGCTGACAGGCCCTGAGATATAACTGTTGCAGCTGCTGCACCAACAACACCTGTATGCAAGAAAGCTACAAATATTAAATCAAGCACTACGTTAATAACCGATGACACTAAAAGATAAATAAGAGGATGGAAGCTGTCTCCCACTGACCTCATAATATTCATAAAAGTGTTGTACATAACGATAGTAGCTATACCACCAAAATAGATTCTGAAGTACTGCAAGCTATATGGTAAAACCTCGGCTGGTGTGTCGATGATGCGAAGCATAATTGGAACAAATGTCAGTCCCACAACTGTTGCAATAACGGAACAAATAATTGCAAACAACACATTGCTGTGGATAGAATTTACAACATTTTCCCTGTCGTCTGCACCAAAATATCTGCTGATAATGATTCCGCCGCCGGCTCCTACTCCTCCAAAAAATCCAACAATGAAAAAGCTAAGAGCACCGCCGGAACTAATAGCGGCAAAGGCATTGCTTTCAGCGAAGTTACCTACAACCCAAGCATCCGCTATGTTGTATAGCTGCTGCAAAAGTTGCCCAATAAAAAGGGGGATGCAAAACTGTACCATCCCCTTAACAATTGAACCGTTCAACAAATCAACCGATTTTTTATTCATCTATTAGTCCTCTTCTAAAACGTGTATCTCTAAGTAATCAAATGGAATATCATCCACAAAATTATCACTGCCAAATCTCGCCTTACCATGACGCTTGAATTCCCTAATAGTGGAATCCAACCAAACTGGCTTACTTGTGTCAAACTCATAACATGCTTTTTCAACAGCATTAAATATCTTATGGGTACGAGTCTCGTCTGACTCATCCTCTACCATAAAATCATGAAGCATGTGATTGTCTTTCCATGATTTAAACCAAATACGCATAACATTACCCTCTAAGCACTACTAAGCCTATTATCTAGGCAAGTTCTTAATATGCTCAGCTCTCTGTATTATTTTGTCTTTCCAATCGTCATCCTGAGCATCCAGCTGATATGTCTTGAACCCATACTGTGGTCCCATAGTGCACACCACTGATTCGTCGTCGATGTGCAGTGATATTCTATATCTACTTGGCAGCTTCTGAGGAAGTATCATTTTATTGTCTCTTTGTACTTCCTTAAGGTGACGTTGAGCGTTTATTATACCATCAAAATGAACTTTGTAGTGACTAAATAGCCCTCTTATGTATCTTTCTGTTCTAAACGAAGACGTGTAAACCCACACTTCATACCCAAGTCTCTGAAGCTCATTTATAAGCTCTGGTGTACCTAATCTAAGTCTTTCTTTATATATGTGATTAAATGGAAAATGCAGAGGCTTCTCTGTTTTGTGTGTAAGTGGAGAAACAAATAATACCTCGTCCAAGTCAAATGAGACTCTCATTTTCTCCTCAGAATTTTTTTGTCGAAACCTCGCTTTTGTCATACCCCTAGTCATCCTTATACATCAAATCCCTTTAAAATATCAATAACGGCCTTTGACCAATTATTTTCTTTGTCTATGTGTTTCGTACATAAGTAAACTAGCTGCCACCGATGCATTAAGTGATTCCAACTGTCCCTCCATAGGAATCTTTAGATAGCTGGTGGCAAGTTCTGCAATTTCATCTGTAAGTCCGTTTCCTTCATTTCCTATCATAAAGGCTGTAGGACCTGTGAAATCCAACTCATCGTAAAAACGATATCCCTTTAGATGAGCTGCATATACTGAAACGCCATGCTTTTCTTCCAGTTCCTTAATGGTGCCTGCTAAATCCTGCACGATTAGATGTGGAACTCTAAAAATACTACCCATTGTAGAACGAACTACCTTTGGTGAATATAAATCCACTGATGTAGAATTCATAATAATGCCTGTAGCGCCAGCGCCTTCAGCTGTACGAATAATAGTGCCCATATTACCAGGGTCCTGTAGCGTTTCAAGGATAACAATATGTGCCTTTGTATCCTTACCTGCCCCTAAGACATCCTCTAGTGTGAAGTCCTGCATTTTGACTACTGCAAGAACACCCTGTGGTGTTACTGTATCACACATTGATTTGAAAACGTTAGTGGCAACTTCTTCCACATTGATATTTGGGGCTTTGTCAGTGATTTCTTTAAGAAATGCCTTACCCTCTTCTGTAGAGCCAAAGCCTTCAACGCAAAAAACAGCAGTAAGTAATTCTCTTGGAACCTCTGCTACTGCCCTGATACCCTCAACCACAAAAAGCCGTTGAGCTTTACGCTCTCTGGCTTTTTTGTTAAGTGCAAGCAAAGTGAGTACTGATACTCGTCAACGTCCTTCTTCATAGCAAGTGCCTCGTCGATATCGAAATCAACGAACTCACCATGTCTGTAACCAACTACGCGGTTTGTTTTTCCTTCGCAAAGAAGGTCAACTGCCATAGCACCCATTGTAGATGCGTATACACGGTCCTTACATGTAGGTGAACCACCACGCTGCATGTGACCAAGGATAGTAGCACGTGTTTCAATACCTGTAGCTGCTTCGATACGCTTAGCCATAGATGTTGAATGACCAATACCCTCAGCATTGATGATGATATGGTGCTGCTTACCCTTCTTACGTCCTTCGATGATATGGTTAACAAGCTTCTGCTCATCATAATCATAACGCTCTGGAAGAAGAACATCCTCTGCACCGTTAGCAATACCGCACCAAAGAGCGATGTAACCAGCTCCTCGACCCATAACCTCGATGATAGAGCAACGCTCGTGTGATGTAGATGTATCACGAACCTTATCGATAGCTTCCATAGCTGTGTTAACAGCTGTATCGAAACCAATAGTGTATTCTGTACAAGCGATATCAAGGTCGATAGTACCTGGAAGACCGATTGTATTAATTCCGAACTTAGAAATCTTCTGAGCACCCTTGAAAGAACCGTCACCACCGATTACTACAAGGCCGTCAATACCAGCTGCGATAGCGTTCTTAGCAGCCTTCTCCTGATATTCAGGATCAAGCATCTCTAAGCAACGAGCTGTCTGAAGAATAGTACCACCGCGCTGAATAGTTTCTGAAACGCTGTGAGCGTTCATATCTATAATTTCGCCAGATAATAATCCAGCGTATCCTCTTCTAATACCTTTAACTTTCTTTCCTCTAGCAATTGCCTGACGAACAACCGCACGAATTGCAGCGTTCATTCCAGGAGCGTCACCGCCGGAAGTAAGAACACCTATACAGTTCATCTTATCTGCCATTTCAATAAATCCTCCTAAAAAGTATCCCTCTTCATAATAAATCCATCTTATTTTATCCTCTTTTGGGAACGTTTTCAATATAAAACATATAAAAAAAATTAATATCTTCTTCTAGGAGAAGCAAATTCTATCTTCTTATCAACAACCTTTACGTTGTCGTTACCAAACAATCCACGTAATGTGGACAAATTATCCTCTGATGCAGATAAGCTACAGTTAGCACCCATACGTTTTACAGCCTTTTCCTCTGTAAGATAAATTACAAGAGAATCGTTACCATCCATTTCATGGATTGAATCTAAAAGCTTGGCTTCTCCATTTGTATAAGCATCCTTGTTTGTAAACTGAATCCAAACCTCTCGCTTGCAATCGTCGAAGGATTTGATATCGTCGCAAATAAGCTTTGCGCCACGCTCATCTTCGTTTTGAACATGACCCTTAACAAAGACCTTGTTTCCTTCTACAACAAACGAACGAGCTTTTTCATAGCTGTTAGGGAAAACGATAACCTCAAGTGAACCAGACAAATCTTCAAGGGTGATAAATGCCATGGCCTTACCGTTTTTGGTGTATTTAACAGTAGAATCCATGATGATACCACCAACTACAACCTCTGCTCCATCCTTGATAGATGCAAACTGTGAAGCTGTGTCCATAGCACCGTCCTCTGATTCCTCAGTGTCAGCCATGAATTCGCTGGCGTGGGCTGTAACGTTCTTTTCTAGAACAGGAATGTAATCATCCAATGGATGTCCACTAACGTATACACCCATCAGCTCCTTCTCGAAAGCTAAAAGTACTTCCTTAGGGAATTCATCTACCTTAGGAAGAGAAATCTTAAGCTCCTCTTTTTGCTCATCATTTGCGAAATCAAACAGTGTCATCTGACCTGCCATGGAATTCTTTTTGTTATGGTTAACCGAATCCATTATCTGCTGATAGATGAGAATCTTCTGGTGGCGATTTCCGTCTAAGGTATCACAGGCTCCTGCCTTGATAAGGTTTTCAACTGTACGTTTGTTAGCATCGTACTGGCTGATGCGGTTAATGAAATCCTCAAGGTCACGATACAATCCGTTTTGTTCGCGCTCCTTTATTATAGAAAGAACTGTGCTACCGCCAACTGATTTAATAGCAGAAAGACCGTAACGAATTCGGCCATTATCAACGGAAAAATCTGCCTCTCCATAATTAACATCTGGTGGAAGCAATTCAATTCCGGACTCTCTACATTCTGCAATGTAGGCTGCTATCTTTGTACTGCTGTTAAGGACAGATGTCATTAACGCAGCCATGTATTCTAACGGATAATATTTCTTTAGGTAAGCAGTCTGAACTGCAACATAGGAATAAGCTGCTGCATGGGATTTGTTAAATCCGTACTCAGCGAAAGGCATAAGCTGGTCAAAAAGCCAGCCTGCATCTGCTTCGCTGATTTGGTTTGTTTCAAAGCAGCCCTGAACAAATGCTGGTCGCTCTGCTGCAAGCTTGTCTCTCTTTTTCTTACTCATGAATCGTCTTACATTATCAGCACGACCCATTGTAAAGCCGGCGCAGGTTGTCATAATCTGCATAACCTGCTCCTGATAAACAGGGAAGCCGTATGTATCAGAAAGCACATCCTTAAGAATAGGAAATCTTTCGATAAATGGCGACTGTTTTCCTGTATTTTTACATTCGATGATGTTAGGAATGAAATCCATTGGGCCTGGTCGATAAACGGCGTTGGCCAAGATTAAATCTCCGATTTGGGTAGGGTTAAGCTGTTTCAGTAACCCCTTCATTCCTGCAGATTCAAACTGGAATACACCATCGGTTTTACCTTCTGCGAAAAGCTCCATAACACCCTTGTCGTTGTAATCGATAGTGTGTAAATCAAGCTTTTTGCCATAGTTCTTTTCAACCTGCTTTATGGTGTCATTAATAACTGTAAGGTTTCGAAGTCCTAAGAAGTCCATCTTGAGAAGACCAATGTCTTCGATAACTTCCTTTTCATACTGA
The DNA here is from genome assembly GCA_902775195.1 of uncultured Pseudobutyrivibrio sp. Lineage (GTDB taxonomy): Bacteria > Bacillota > Clostridia > Lachnospirales > Lachnospiraceae > Pseudobutyrivibrio. The sequence goes on along the minus strand of CACYLQ010000083.1, from coordinate 4,844 downwards.
GTAATGATAACATCGCCCTTTCCAAGAGCAAGTGGCATGTATTCTACAGTAGGCTTTCCAGAAATAACAACGCCTGCTGCATGAACACCAGTGTTTCTTGGAAGACCTTCTAATGTCATGGCGTAATCAAGAAGCTCCTTAACCTGAGGGTCCTCGTTGTATAAGGATTTAAGCTCAGGGCTATATAAAAGGGCGTTTTCAATAGTAACCTTTTTGTCAGGGATGGAATCTGGTATAAGCTTTTTAATACTGTTTGTATATGGGATTGGAAGTCCCATTGCTCTACCAACATCCTGGATGGCACTCTTTGGCTTAAGTGTACCGAAGGTGACAATCTGAGTTACACAGTCATCCCCGTATTTCTTACGAACGTAGTCGATAACCTCCTCACGGCCCTCTGGGTCGAAGTCGGTATCAATATCAGGCATGGATACACGCTCTGGATTAAGGAAACGCTCAAATACTAGGTTGTATTTCATAGGGTCGATATCAGTAATGCCTGTGGTGTAACTGATAAGAGAACCTGCTGCAGAACCACGTCCTGGGCCAACAGGAATATCGTGGGTTCTAGCGTAATTAATGAAATCCCATACAATAAGGAAGTATTCCACGTAACCCATTTCCTTGATGGTGTTAAGCTCGTAGGTAAGACGCTCCTCATACTTAACAGATTCCTCACCGTAGCGTTCCTTCAAACCATCAAAGCAAAGCTTGTTAAGATATGTCCAGGCATTATATCCTTCTGGTACCTCAAATGGTGGAAGACCTGCTATGTGGTACTGAATCTCAACATTACATCTTTCTGCAATTTCTGCTGTGCGATACACTGCTTCCTTTGCATAAGGGAAAAGCTCTAACATTTCCTCTTCAGATTTAACGTAGAATTCCTCAGTCTCAAAACGCATTCTGTCTACGTCTTCAAGTCTTGCTGCTGTCTGGATGCAAAGCAATACATCATGGCTGGCAGCGTCCTCTTTATTTGTGTAGTGGCAATCGTTTGTAGCTACAAGAGGGATGCCTGTTTCCTTTGAAAGGCGAAGCAGACCCTGGTTAACATCCTTTTGTTCAGCAATGCCATGGTCCTGCATTTCAAGGAAATAATTATTAACTCCAAAGCAATCCCTGTATCTGATTGCTACTTCCTTTGCTTCATTATAATCACCTCTTGCCAACGCTCTTGCTACTTCTCCAGCAAGACATGCTGACAAGCAGATGATTCCTTCGTGGTATTTTTCTATGGTTTCGAAATCTACACGTGGCTTGTAGTAAAAGCCTTCCACAAATCCGATGGAAACGATTTTCATAAGATTGTGGTAACCCAAGTCATTTTCGGCAAGCAAAATAAGGTGATAGTATCTGTCCTCACCCTTAACCATTTCTCTATCGAATCTAGACCCTGGGGCCACATAGACTTCGCAGCCTATGACTGGCTTGATACCTTGGGCCATACATTCATCATAGAATTTTGTTACGCCGTACATGTTACCGTGGTCGGTGATGGCTGCTGCTGTCATGCCCATCTCCTTACACTTGGCCACATAAGACTTTATTTTGTTGGACCCATCAAGCAGTGAATACTCGGTATGGGTGTGTAAATGTACAAAACTCATTAAATACCTCTACTCATATAATTTTTATACTAACGACGCGAGTTCGTCGACAATATCTCCCATCTTACGGAGTGCAGCTTCGATTGGGGCTGGAGTAGTTAAATCTACGCCAGCTATCTTAAGAAGCTCTACTGGTGCATCTGTACATCCAGATGAAAGGAACTTCTTGTAGCGAGCAACTGCAGGCTCACCTTCTTTAAGAATCATTTCTGCAATAGCTACTGCTGCACAGAAGCTGGTTGCATACTGATATACATAAAAGTTGTAGTAGAAGTGAGGGATACGTGCCCACTCATATGCGATTTCGTCGTCTGAAATCATATCTGGTCCATAATAACGTGCGTTTATGTCCTTATATAGGGACGAAAGATTTTCAGCGTTAAGGCTCTCGCCCTTTTCTACCATTTCGTTTGTGATTTTTTCAAATTCTGCAAACTGTGTCTGACGGTATACTGTACCCTTGAAGCTATCAAGATAGTGATTAAGAAGATAAGCTCTCTCCTTTTTGTCAGTACAGTTCTTAAGTAAGTACTCTAATAAGAGGATTTCGTTACATGTAGATGCAACCTCCGCAACGAAAATCTTGTAGTGAGAGTAGATAAATGGCTGTGCTTCATTTGAATAATGGCTGTGCATGCTGTGGCCCATTTCGTGAGCTGTTGTAAACATATCATCGAAGGTATCGTGATAGTTTAAAAGCATGTATGGGTGAACACCGTATGCTGTGTCAGAATAAGCTCCGCCACGCTTGCCCTTGTTCTCATATACATCAATCCATCTGTTTGCGAAGCCTTCCTTAAGAAGTGCAACATAGTCATCACCTAACACTGAAAGAGCCTTGCAGATTGTCTCCTGAGCCTCCTTGTAGGTTACCTTCTTTGCAACATCTGCAATCATAGGTGTGTAGATATCGTACATGTGAAGCTCATCTACACCTAAGCACTTCTTACGAAGAGATACATAAGCGTGAAGCTTATCCAAGTTAGCGTTTACAGTCTTAACTAAGTTATCGTAAACCTCTGGTGATACGTTGTTTGCATCAACAGCTGCCTTAAGATTTGATTCGTAATTTCTAACGCGAGAATAGAACATACGCTGCTTAACTTCACCACTGTAAGCTGCAGCAAATGTATTTAAATAACCCTTCATTGTGCCATAGTAAGCCTTGAAAACGTTCTCTCTGACGTTTCTGTCAGCTGACATCAAAAATGGAACGAAATTACCATTTGTAAGAGCTGACTCTTCACCGTTTTCGTCCTTTACATTAGGGAATGTAAGGTCGATGTTTGTGAATGCTTCATATACTTCTCCAGGTGTGTTTGACATTTCTGCTGTCATGGCAACAACCTTTTCAAGCTCTGCTGATAATGTGTGAGCCTTTAATCTTTGGATTTCCTTAATCTCCTTTTTGTAAAGCTCAAGTCCAGCTTCCTCATTGTAGAACTGCTCTAGCTTTGCGCTGTCGCAGGCTAATATTTCTGGTGTGATAAATGACAAATCTGATTCCATTTTTGCATACAAAGAAACCATTTTCTGGTTCATGCTTCTATGCTTAGAATTGCCCTGATCTTCATCAAAAAGTCTTGCTGAATAAAAATATGCCTTTTCAATCTTCTCCTCTACGAAAGCTGTCTCCTCTAAAACCTTAAGAAGAGTATTTGCGCTTTCGCAAACCTTGCCTGCAAACTTTGTAAGTTCTTCAAGCTTATCGTTAACAAGCTTTACATCAGCTTCCCATAATTCCTCTGTTTTATATATGTCATTAACATTCCAGGTATCTTCAACCTTTACCTGGTCTCTAGACATTAATTCCTTTGCCATTATTCTTCCTCCAATATTTTATTCTCTTAGTACAATCTTTCATTATTCTATCACAGTTTCTTCAAAGATACATTGTATTCTAATAATACTTAATATGAAAATTTTTATTAACTAGGAGGGCGCCATGGCAGGTAGAGAGGATTTAATTAAGGGTTTAAACGAGGCTATGAACGGCAATAAAGAAGACGAGCTTGGTCGTCAGTTTTTTGCTGATACAAACACTCTAAAAACAGGTGCAGCTGGCGGAAATGTGGAGGTAAATGTTATCGTTTCAAAGGCTGAATTTGCGCGAATTGCAAGTGGCGTCGTAAAATATCATATAACTGATAGACGTGGCATCGAAGATGGTAATGATATTACCTTTAACGAAGTTGAAGCTGATGGATTCACCCAAACAGGCCACAAGCTGACAAAGCGAGTTCTCGATGTGAAATCTTACTTGCAGGTTACAGGCCTGAAGGATGGTTATAACATAGTATCTTTCTAATTAATTGGATCAAATATTTTGTTGAAGATATCACGTTCAAAAATGAATATTTCGGATGTGTCACCTTCTAAAACACCAATATAATCACCTGGCTTACCTAGATAATAATTTTCGGGTTCGTGCTTGGTAAATACTTTGGTTCTATTTTTTAATTCTCTGGCAAACATTAAACTATCGCCTGCAGTTATGCAACTGTGGGCGTATTTTATTATTTCTACATTTCTGCCATCAACATCACTTTTGATGATAGGGATATATTCACCTGGATAAACGTACTCAGATGAATCCTCCAGAAAATATTTATCGAACTGTTTCTTTGATATAGCAGTAACCTCACCTCTAATTCCTATAACGATGATAGTATCCTTTTCTACATCAAACTTAACATCGCCCTGGATAGTACGAATAACCGCCTGGGTTCCTACTGGCAATATATCGCTGGCTATAATGTAGCCGGCCTTTAAGGATTTTCTAGCGTAACGCATCATGCCTGTTGTATCAATATTGTAGTCCTGTGCATAGATAATATCATTATTATCGAAGTAATCCTGCATTCTGCTTCTGAAGAACTGCTGAATGGATGGTGCATTGTAGTCTAGCTCCTGAAGCTCTAAAAGTTTTCTTTGGATGGAGCCGCCTGCTTTAATCCAGTGGCCACCGCCATTTCCTACACCTTCACAGATAAACTGTGCCAGCTCGTCTGCCTTAACTTCCTTGACACAGCTTCTAACAGAAATCTTAATACCACCCTCATGGATAGAATAAACCAGACAGCACTCAACATCCTCTACCTCAAGAAGCATATCAGCAATAATGCCAAGCACATTAGGATCACATGGGTCAGTCTTTACAATTGCATAATGATTATCCCTGTAATACTCTGAGCCAAGCAGGGCTATTCCTGCAATGCGAAGCTCCTCCTGGGA
>CACYLQ010000082.1 GCA_902775195.1 uncultured Pseudobutyrivibrio sp. | reverse complement strand
AAGTAGTTTTTCCAATTTGCCAGCACGATATCCTGTTTCCTCTTCAAGCTCTCTGGCAGCACAAATGCTTGTGTCTTCATCCAAAGAATCACGCTTACCCGCTGGAACCTCAAGGGTAAATCTATCAAGGGCATTTCTATATTGGCGTACCATTAGTATCTTGCCGTCTGGACGAACTGCAAGAACGCAGGCCGCTCCCATTCTATGGCTTACGAAATCCCATTTTTCTTCTTTGCCATTAGGAAGTCTTACTGTATCCTCATAGATGTCAAGTATTGTGCCCTTATGTATTAACTCTCTCTTTACTCTTTCGATTTTTTTCATAACAAACCTCTTTTCAAAAAAAGCGGCTGGATAAACCAGCCGCAAAATTATTTACTTTGCATAATCAGTAACTCGTGATTCACGAATTACGTTTACCTTAATCTGTCTTTACCTTAATCTGTCCAGGATATTCTAGCTGTGATTCAATCTGCTTTGAAATATCCCTAGCCATGATGACCATATCGGCATCTGAAACCTGTTCAGGAACCACCATGATTCGAATCTCTCTACCTGCTTGAATAGCAAAAGACTTTTCTACACCCTTAAAGCTGTTAGAAATTTCTTCAAGTTCTTTTAATCTGTTTGTGTAAGTTTCCATAGCTTCACGTCTTGCACCAGGTCTAGCAGCACTGATAGTATCAGCTGCCTGTACAACACAAGCTATGAGTGTTTCTGGTTCTACGTCGCCATGATGTGCCTCAACAGCATTAATAACTGTCTGAGACTCTTTGTACTTACGGCATAAATCAGCGCCAAGCTGTACGTGTGTACCTTCTTGCTCTCTGTCTACTGCCTTTCCGATATCATGCAATAAACCTGCACGCTTTGCTACTCTAACATCAAGACCAAGCTCTGCAGCGAGTAATCCTGATAATTGAGCAACCTCAATAGAATGCTTTAATACATTCTGACCGTAGCTGGTTCTAAATTTCATCTTGCCCAGTAGTCTAAGAAGTTCTGGGTGGATACCCTGAACACCAACCTCAAGGGCAGCTGCATCGCCTTCCTCACGGATTTGTTGTTCAACTTCCTTCTTAGCTTTCTCTACTGTTTCCTCTATTCTAGCTGGATGAATTCTTCCATCTACAATGAGTTTCTCCAAAGCAATACGTGCAATTTCGCGTCTTACTGGATCAAATGCAGATAAAATAACTGCTTCTGGAGTATCATCAATGATAAGCTCAACACCTGTCATTGTTTCAAGAGTACGAATGTTACGTCCTTCTCTACCAATGATACGTCCCTTCATTTCGTCGTTAGGAAGCTGTACAACTGAAATTGTTGTTTCGGCAACATGATCTGCTGAACACTTTTGGATAGCACTTACAACTATCTCTCTAGCCTTTTTATCAGCTTCATCCTTTGCCTGAGCTAAGCTTTCCTTAATAAGTTTTGCTGCGTCTAATTTGACGTCTTCTTCTACAGATTTTAAAAGTTGTTCTTTTGCTTGTTCGGAGGTAAGTCCGGAGATTCTCTCTAGTTCCTGCACACGCTGCTGATTAAGCTTTGCAACTTCCTCGCGCTGCTTGTTTAGCTGTTGTTCCTGACGAGCGAATTCAGCTTCTCTTTTTTCAACTGCATCGAGCTTTTTATCAAGATTATCCTCTTTCTGAGATAATCTATGCTCACTTCTCTGAATTTCTGCTCGGCGCTCGCGGATTTCCTTGTCGAGGTCATTCTTCTGTCTCATGGCATCTTCCTTTGCCTCTAACATGGCCTCACGTTTCTTAGCTTCCGCATTCTTAACTGCTTCATCAATTATCTCACGAGCCTTAGCCTCGGCAGAATTAACCTTATTTCTGCCTTGTTTCTCATGAATCTGGTTTGAAACAATTAAGGTGACAACAACTGCTACTAGGGCAACGACAATTGCTACAATAATCGTTACTGCGTTCACAGGAGCACCTCCTTATTTAATTTTCTAATTGGAATATAAAATAAAAGCTAATCGCTCTCATTTATAATCTTCAACATAATTAGTTTAACTTTATATAAAGCTTATGTCAAGCCTAGGTATACCATATATAGTAGGTGTAATATCTATTTTAATACCCTATTTATGCTATCCGATGAAAAGCCTCTTCCAGCCAAGAATCTGTACATTTTAGATTTCTCTTCGTAGGTTGCATTTTCCTTGTCATAATGCTTTTTTATAATCAGTGATTCTATTAGATCAGACTCATCAGCTGTATATTCTTCCTCTAAAACTCTATCAATAACATCTGATGAAATACCTTTTCCAATCAAATCCTGTTTAAGGCGCATTTTACTTCTGGAATCCTGATAAAACCTAATGTGACTAGCTGCCATTCTGGCGTCATCTAAATAGCCATATTCATTAATATAATCAATAGCAACATCGATTATATCTTCTGAATATCCACCCTCTTTTAGCTTAGTTCTGAGGTTCTTTTCAGAACGGTCCTGCTTTTCTAAAAGATGAAGTGCTCTTTTTTTACATCTAGGAATAAGGATGTCGTTAATAATCTGCATATAATCCGCTTCAGATAAATCGGCACCTTCCTCTATTCCGTAGGCTTCATATTCTTTTTTATATAGAACAAAATCTGCCCCGCCAGCGAGACAGATTTTTGCTCTTCCCTTTGTTAATTTAACAAGAGATAATACTTCCATAATTATTCGATAACCTCTGTAGGAATATCTTCTTTTTCACCACCGACTACGCCAACTTCAGCTTCGTCTGCGTCTGAGTAATGCTCACGAATTGCATCTGCAATTTCCTCGCATACTTCTGGATTCTGCTTAAGGTATGTTTTAGCGTTCTCACGACCCTGACCAATCTTCTCGCCAAGGTATGCATACCATGCACCAGACTTCTGTACAATATCAAGATTAGTAGCAACATCAAGAATATCACCTTCACGAGAGATACCCTCACCAAACATGATGTCAAATTCTGCTTCTCTGAATGGAGGTGCTACCTTATTCTTTACGATTTTTGCACGAGTTCTGTTACCGATAACCTCACCGTTCTGCTTAAGAGCTTCGATACGGCGAACATCGATACGAACTGATGCGTAGAACTTAAGAGCACGACCACCTGTAGTAGTTTCTGGGTTACCAAACATAACGCCAACCTTTTCACGAAGCTGGTTAATGAAGATAACTACACAATTAGTTTTAGCAACAATACCTGTAAGCTTTCTCATGGCCTGCGACATAAGACGAGCATGCAAACCTACATGTGAATCACCCATGTCTCCATCGATTTCTGCCTTTGGAACTAATGCTGCAACCGAATCCACAACGATAATGTCCATAGCACCTGAGCGAACCATTGTCTCTGTGATTTCAAGAGCCTGCTCACCATTGTCTGGCTGAGAAATGTATAAATCATCAATGTTAACACCGATAGCCTTAGCGTATTTAGGATCAAGAGCATGTTCTGCATCGATGAAACCAGCAATACCGCCTGCCTTCTGTACTTCTGCTACAGCGTGAAGTGCAAGTGTTGTCTTACCTGATGATTCTGGTCCGTAAATTTCGATTATACGGCCCTTAGGGAAACCACCCTGACCAAGTGCTATATCAAGGCTAATAGAGCCTGTAGGAACTGTTTCAACCTGAATATTAGCGCCTTCGCCAAGCTTCATAACAGAACCCTTACCATATTGTTTTTCAATCTGCGAAATCGCAGCATCTAATGCTTTAAGCTTATCTTCGTTTGCCATTTTATAAAACCTCCGTTCGGAACAACTGTTCGTTCTTTATGTATAATAATAGTGAATCTAATATAAAATGTCAACAAAAAATGGGATAAAAAATTGAAAAAACAAAAACCAAAAAACAAAAAGACAGTGACATAAGTCACTGCCAAATAATATACACTGTAGGATTATATCCGTCAAGCTATTTATTTTTTAATTTCAAACAAGGCTGTTCGATAAAATGCCAGCTAAGCCATGAAAGAGGCACAACAATAGCCAGTGTTAATGCCATATTTAAGTATGGATTCATGGTTAATGTGTGGTAAGTTTTAGATGGCTTTCCTAAGTATTCTACTAATATCTGCTGAACAGGAAATGTCATTATATATATTCCATAAGACAAATCTCCTACCTTGTCATACCATTTTGCTATAAAACGTTTCTGGAAGGCAATATAAAAAATTATATAAGCTCCACAAATGCTAAAAGTAAATATAAAATTGCCAAATAAAATTCCCATGACAAGGCCTAATATTGCAAAGCCTAATGCCCTTACAGAAAGAATAATCTTATCTGAATATAGATACGCTGTCATTCCAATAGTAAAGAACATACCAAGCTTAGACATATTAAGCATATATCCAGAAGACAAAACAGGTAAGCTTCCCAAAGGACCATAAGTAATTCCAAAATATATTCCAGTCAGGACAACATACATAGCAGGGGCAAACCATCGTCTCTTCTTCCAGATAATGCTTGTAATTGCCACTAAGATATACCAAATCACTTCGTACATTAAAGTCCAAAGAGATCCGTTAACACTATGTATATAGTGATTAGGAAAAACTCCTGGAAGATTTGTATCCGTAGATATAAATATAAGATTTAAAAGAAAGCCCTTTAAATCACCGTATTCAAAATATTGGGAGAATGTATATACAGAAACAATAGGCCCAACAATAAACGCAAGTACCATTATTACAACAAAAAGTAATGGCCAAATTCTTAAGAATCGCGCTTTGGCATATTTAAATACACTGCTTGTCCTATCAAAGCTTCTGCAAATCAAAAAGCCGCTAATGATAAAGAATATATAAACCGCAATACCGCCTGCCAAATCCTTGTGATTAGTAAGGATATAAAATATATCCTTGGACTGGTCTGAAATGGATACAGCAAAAGAATGCATGTATAACACCATCAGACTGGCAAATAAACGGATTATATTTAGGTTATTATTTCTATCATTAGCAGCTTCTTTAATTGTCATTAATTTGTACCAAACTCCGATAAAACAAGTCCTTCGTTTCTATCTTGAACCATACCAACTGACCAAGAATTTACGAATAATAAAAGTGGTCTATCCTTTAAGTCTTTAATCTTCTTCATATCAGATGTACCTGAAATCTTATCTAAATCGTAATCTCCTTCAATCCATCTAATATGCTCGTAAGGAAGGTTTTCAAGAGCTATTTCAACATTGTATTCGTTGTTAAGTCTGTATTTTAAAACATCAAACTGAAGAACACCAACAACACCAACAATGATTTCTTCCATACCAGTGTTGAACTCCTGGAATATCTGAATAGCACCCTCCTGTGCGATCTGGGTAATACCCTTCATGAATTGCTTACGCTTCATTGTATCTATCTGACGAACGCGGGCAAAATGTTCTGGCGCGAATGTTGGAATACCTTCGAACTTAAATGGCTTTTTAGCCGATGTGAAGGTATCACCAATGCTATAAAGGCCTGGATCAAATACACCAATGATATCACCGGCATAAGCCTTATCAACTATCTTTCTTTCATCAGCCATCATCTGCTGAGGTGCAGAAAGCTTAGCCTTACGACCGCCCTGAACATGTAAGTAATCCTTTGATGCATCAAATGTACCTGAGCAGATACGAAGGAATGCAACACGGTCACGGTGAGCCTTGTTCATGTTAGCCTGAATCTTAAATACAAATGCTGAGAAATCCTCAGAAAATGGACTGATTTCGCCTATATCACTCTTACGAGGAAGTGGGCTGTATGTCATCTGAAGGAAATGTTCAAGGAATGTCTCTACACCAAAGTTAGTAAGAGCTGAACCAAAGAATACTGGGCTAAGTTCACCGGCAGTAACTTCATCCTGGTTAAATTCAGCACCTGCTCCATCAAGAAGCTCAAGCTCTTCCATAAGCTGGTCGTATTTATCCTGGCCAATTTCTTCCTTTAAAGCTGGGTCGTCAACTGAAAGGATTCTCTCCTCACCCTGCTTTGTACCCTTTTGAGTATCAGAGAACATTCTGACACATCTAGTATTTCTATCATAAACGCCCTTAAATTCCTTACCTGAACCGATTGGCCAGTTAACAGGAACTGTGGCAATACCTAATTCGTTTTCGATATCATCTAAAAGCTCGAATGTATCGTTAGCATCTCTATCCATCTTGTTGATGAATGTAAAGATAGGGATATGTCTCATAACACAGACCTTGAAAAGCTTTCTTGTCTGAGCCTCAACACCCTTTGATGCATCAATAACCATTACAGCACTATCAGCAGCCATAAGGGTTCGATATGTATCCTCAGAGAAATCCTGATGTCCTGGGGTATCCAAAATATTGATGCAATATCCATCATATTCAAACTGAAGTACAGAAGAAGTTACGGAAATACCTCTCTCCTTCTCGATTTCCATCCAGTCTGATACTGCATGTCTTGCTGTAGCTTTACCCTTTACTGAACCTGCAAGATTAATCTGACCACCATATAAAAGAAACTTTTCGGTAAGAGTTGTCTTACCAGCATCAGGGTGAGATATAATCGCAAATGTACGTCGTCTCTTAATTTCTTCTTCAACTGAACGTGCCATAAAACCTCCAAAAAAATATCATTCCTATAAACCGAAAAATAGCCTGTACCGAGATTAACTGGTACAGGCCATGATTTCATAAATTCTTGAACGTAAATTAGAATTTACGCTTTCTAGCAGCCTCAGACTTCTTTTTACGCTTTACTGAAGGCTTCTCATAGTGCTCACGCTTACGAATCTCCTGCTGGATACCAGCCTTAGCACAGTTTCTCTTAAATCTACGAAGAGCGCTGTCTAATGATTCGTTTTCTTTAACTGTAACATATGACATAGTCTAATCCTAACCTCCCTCCATCTGGGGACTTGTACTTAATATTCTCTAAAGCACTAACAAGCATTATAGCATAAAATCAATATTCGTCAACTACTATTTGAATATTTTCCTTATTTACACAATCTAAAATGCCCATTGCTATATATTCCATTGTTAAATCATTAGGGTGCATGGCCACTGCAGCATCATTTATTCTATGATAAGAACCATCATCCCCATAAACCTTGTTGCCCAGTTTTGCTATATAGCTTGATTTGCTTCTAATAGTAGATAAATCTACATAATCGCAGTTCAATCTTTCTGCTACCTGAGTTTTTATGACATCTCTTTTTGACATCTTCCAAAAATCTCCAACAAGGACAACCTGAGCTGTAGGAATACTTCTTTTAACATACTGAACCAAGGTCTCATAGTCCTTTTCAAAGGTTCTGGTATTCTTAATGTTCTCTCCTACCTGGATAACAACCAAATCATAATCCTTTGTAAGTGTAGCATCCAGGTTTGGAAGAATCCTTGAACGGACGTTATCTCTTTCCCATGTGGAAAAACCTACAACATCATAATATACCAAGTCGTGAGTTGCATTTAATCCGTTAACAGTCTTGTGAACGTAATCCATTTCTGGTGATGAAGCGGCCATCCCCCATGAACCCCACCAGTATTTGCACAATGGATGAACTGTAATGGAATTTCCTATAAAAAGTGCTTTGTAAATTCCATCATCTACATCTTCAACAGGGATATATGGTGCAGCGCCAGGGTAAGGTAATCTACCCTCCCATTTTCCAGAATTAAGATAATGATTTAATAAAGTATCATAATTGTCACCTAATTTAGCAACAATATCTGGGTTTGAATTTGCGTAATATTCCCCATCAAACATAAATTTAGTTTGTGGAATAATAATTGCCGCCTTTGCAGTATTGCAAGATATTCCAAAGCATTCTATAACAAGCGTAACTGCAACAAATAAAACTAGATTTCTAATTAATTTTTTACCTAAGCCTTTCATAAATGTCCTCCAAGCGTGATGTCTTCGAATATCTTAGCCAAAAATAATGTCTAAAATGTGAAAAAGAGACCCAGATTTGGGTCTCTTATAAATTCTAAAGCATACCTTCAAGTACGGTCTTTGCTTCTGCAAGTGCGTCTGCAATGCCAGCTGGGTTCTTTCCACCGGCCTGAGCCATGTTTGGACGACCACCGCCGCCACCGCCAACCTTAGGTGCAATAGCCTTAACAAGGTTACCAGCATGAGCGCCTGCCTTCTGAGCTGCATCAGTAGCCATAACAACAAGGTTAACCTTGCCATCACAGTCAGATGCAAGAACGATAACGCCTTCACCAAGCTTATTCTTAAGATCATCGCCAAGGTCACGAAGTCCATTCATATCAACACCAGCTACTGATGTTGCAAGAAGCTTAAC
>CACYLQ010000081.1 GCA_902775195.1 uncultured Pseudobutyrivibrio sp. | reverse complement strand
TATCGAGGGACTTAAGCGAATCCGCTTTATGACACCTCATCCAAAGGATTTATCAGATGATTTAATCGAGGCTATGGCTACACTTCCAAAGGTTTGCCACCACATGCATTTGCCACTTCAGTCTGGTAGCACAGAAATCCTTAAGAAGATGAACCGTCGTTATACTAAGGAGCACTATCTTGGTCTTGTAGAAAAGCTTAGAGCTCGTATTCCTGATGTTGCAATTACAACAGATATTATCGTAGGTTTCCCAGGGGAAACAGAAGAGGATTTCCTTGAAACAATGGATGTTGTAGATAAGGTTCATTACGATAGCGCATTTACATTTATCTATTCTAAGCGTACAGGTACACCTGCTGCTACAATGGATAATCAGGTACCAGAGGATGTGGTTAAGGATAGATTTGACCGTCTTCTTGCTCTCGTTCAAAAGCATGGCCATGAAAAGGTTCAGTCATTAGAGGGTACTGTCCAGGAAGTACTTGTAGAAGAGGTTAATGAGCAGGATTCTACACTTGTTTCTGGTAAGCTTGCAAACAATGTTACAGTTCATTTCCCAGGTGATGAATCTATGATTGGAAAATTAGTTAATGTTAGGTTAAACTGTTGTAAAGGATTCTATTTTATTGGAGAAGTTTGCCAGTAAAATTATCTAATACATTTAATCGGGAGAATAACTATGTTTAGCTACATTAGAGGAACACTTGCTGACATTGATGATAATGTTGTTACTGTTGAGAACAATGGGATTGGCTATGGTATGAGCGCATCCTTGAATACAATCAGGCAGCTGCCTGCCATTGGTTCAGAGGTAAAGCTTAATACCAAGCTCATTCCAAAGGAAGATTCTCTTACTTTATATGGATTTTATGACAAGGAGGAGCTTAAGATGTTTGAGCTTCTTCTTTGTGTTAGTGGAATTGGTCCAAAGGGAGCCCTTGCAATCCTTGGCAATATGACTGTCTCTGATATTCAGTTTGCAGTTGCAGGAGGAGATGCTAAAGCCTTTGCTGCTGCACCAGGCATTGGTAAAAAGACAGCTGAAAGAATAATAATTGACCTTAAGGATAAGGTAGATATAATTGGCGCCTTCGAGGCTAAAATCACATCAGATTTATCAGGAACTAAGAAGGCAGCTCCTGCTACTTCTGTTAAGGAAGAGGTTCTTGAGGCACTTGTTGCTTTAGGGTATTCACCAAGCAATGCTGCAAGAGCCCTTGATAAGATGACTATCACAGAGTCCACTACTACAGAACAGCTGCTTAGCGATACATTAAAGCAGATGTCATTCTTATAAAAATCGGGGGATATAATGCTTACTAACAAACAGATTACATCTACAATAGCAAGTCATGAAGATCTTGTTAATGACAATGCTCTTAGACCAAAATCCTTTGAGGGTTACATCGGACAAAGTAAGGTCAAGGAGAACATGAAAATATATATTCAGGCTGCCAAAAATCGTGGCGATGCTTTGGATCACGTGCTTTTATATGGCCCTCCAGGTTTAGGTAAGACCACACTTGCTGGAATCGTAGCAGGTGAAATGGGCTCAAATATAAAGGTTACATCAGGTCCAGCTATTACAATTCCAGGAGAAATCGTGGCAGTTCTTATGACACTTAAGGATGGTGACATTTTATTTATCGATGAGATTCATCGTCTTTCAAAGCCAGTTGAAGAAACCTTGTATTCAGCAATGGAAGATTTTGCTGTAGATATTGTTATGGGAAAGGACACAACAGCCCGTTCCATCCACACAAAGCTTCCTAGGTTCACCCTTATTGGTGCAACCACTCGCCCAGGTTTACTTTCAGCACCACTTAGAGATAGATTTGGAATTATCGGCCACATGGATTATTACACTCCAGAGGAGCTTTCTACAATCGTTACTGCATCTGCTGCAAAGCTTAATGCACCTATCGATTATGAGGGAGCTTACCAGATTGCCCTTAGATCACGAGGAACACCACGTCTTGCAAACAGATATTTAAAGCGTGTTCGCGATTACGCAGAGGTAAGATACGATGGTAAAATCTCAAAGGAAGTAGCAGCGGCCACACTTGATTCACTTGAGGTAGATACACTTGGCCTTGATAATAATGATAGAAATATATTACTTGCCATTATAGAGCGATTTGGTGGCGGCCCAGTTGGACTTGATAATCTGGCAGCCACTGTAGGTGAGGATTCAGGCACAATAGAGGATGTCTATGAGCCATATTTGCTTCAGCACGGACTTATCATTAGAACTCCAAAGGGAAGAGTGGCAACAAAAGAAGCTTACGAGCATTTTAATATGCCTATTCCAGAAAATATCATTTAAAGAACGAAGAAATCTTGTTTTTATGCTTGAATAAAGTTATAATTAATTTGAATTTCTGACGGGAGGATAGTATATGGTTTCCGAAAAGAGCGCAAAGGTGCTTATAGGCGGAAAAGTTTATACATTAAGCGGTTACGAAGAAGAAGAATATCTTCAGAAGGTAGCCAATTACATCAATTCTAAACTCGAGGAGTTTAATTCAATTGATGATTATAAACGTATTTCAGCAGATTTAAAGGCAACATTACTTGAACTTAATATAGCTGATGATTATTTTAAGGCTAAATCAAAGGTTGAATCCCTTGAGTCAGATTTAGATATCAGAGATAAAGAGATTTACAATCTTAAGCATGATTTAATATCAGCACAGTTAAAAACACAAACCTTAGAAGAGACTATCGAAAAGCTTGAATCAGAAAACAAAGAACTTCTACTTAACAAAACAAAGCTTGAAGCTTCCCTAGAGGATGCTCTTTTAGGTTCTTTATCAAACGACTAACAGTGGGGTCCCGTAAGGGGCCCTTATTTTATGCAAGAGGAATTTTATGAATCAATTAGAACTACTTTCACCAGCAGGGGATTTAAACATATTTAAAGCAGTTGTAAATGCAGGAGCAGATGCTGTTTATTTTGGTGGAGATTTATTTGGCGCAAGAGCATACGCTAAGAATTTTTCCATAGAAGAGGCAGCTGAGGCCATCAAATACGGACATTTACATGGCGTCAAATCATACCTTACAGTAAATACACTTCTAAAGAATCCTGAAATCGAAGGAAAGCTTTATGATTACCTTAAGGCATACGTGGAAAATGGCGTAGACGCCTTTATTGTACAGGATTTTGGTGTATTTAATTTCATCAGAGAATTTTTCCCAGATACTCATATTCACATCAGTACCCAGGGAAGCATCTGTACTAAATACGGAGCTACATTCTTTGAAGATTTAGGTGCATCGCGAATCGTTACCGCTCGTGAAATATCTATGGATGAAATATCAAAGATTCATGAGGCTTGCCCTAATCTTGAAATCGAAAGCTTCATTCATGGTGCTCTTTGCGTTTGCTATTCAGGTCAGTGCCTTATGTCATCTATTCTTGGTGGACGTTCTGGAAACAGAGGCAGATGTGCTCAGCCATGTCGTCTTCCTTATGAAGCGATAGATGAAAAGGGCAAAAAGCTCAATAAAAAGGGTAACTACATTCTTTCGCCAAAGGATTTTTGTACTATCGAATACATGCCATCTATGATAGAGGCTGGTGTATCATCCTTTAAAATCGAAGGAAGAATGAAGCAGATAGAATATGCTACAGGAGTTGTTAGCGTCTACAGACATTATTTAGATGAATATCTATATAAGGGTGCTAAAAACTATTCTGTAAATGAAGCTGACATCCAAAAGCTACTTGATTTTGGTAATAGAAGTGGTTTCACATCCCTTTATCTCACTAAGCATAATGGACCTGATATGATTACCTTTGAAGCACCTTCACATACCAAATCATCTGATACTGTAGCTGTATTTCCTGAAAAGAAAATTAAGCTTACATGTAAGGTAAGCGCTTTGCTTGGTCAGGAATTCAAGGTTACATTTATAGATGAAAATGGAAATGTAGGTGAGGCTGTTTCTAATGTTATTGAAGCTGCCCAAAACAGAAGTGCAACAAAAGAAGATATTGAAAAGGCTGTATCTGGTCTTGGAAATACCTGCTTTACAATAGATAAGCTTAATGTCGACTATGATGATGGAATTTTTCTTCCAGTATCCGTAATCAAAAACGCTAGAAGAGAAGCTATAGAAGGCTTAACTGAAAAGCTTATAGGCTCAAAGGATAAACAGATTTTACCTTATAAGAAGCTAGATGCCTTTGAAAAGGTTTATAACAATCCTAATTGCTTTGTTACTGCTACAACACTTAATCAGGTAAATGCTATAGCTAAATATTCATTTGTGGATTCTATAGCCGTACCACCTTCTCTATTTAAGGCTACAAAGGATATTTTTAAGGGTAAGACCTACATTTATCTGCCAGCTATTTTAAGAGCTGAATATGCCGGAAATATTGATTATTTAGATGAAGCTGATGGCGTGATAGCAGCATCCTTTGATGAGATGGGTCTTTTAGAGGAAATTGGTTATCCAAAGGATAAAATCATTTTAGATCATAGACTTTACACCTTTAACAACAGAAGTCTTAAGGGCTTTAATGACAATGGCTTCATTAATACATGTATGCCATACGAGCTTTCATTAAAGGAGCTTAAGCATAGAGACAATCATTTGTCACAGATGATTGTTTATAGCAGAATTCCTATGATGATTACTGCAAACTGTACAGTTAAGAACACTATAGGCTGTAATAAATCAAACAACAGGATTACTATTATCGATAGAAAAAATGAAAAGCTTCCTGTAGTTTGCAATTGCGATTATTGTTACAACACAATCTATAACAGTAAAAAATACATGGCCTTTGATTTAAAGGATGATATCCTTGGGTTGAATCCAAAGGAGCTCAGATTAGATTTTACTGTTGAATCTGAAAAGGAAGTTGTTTCAATATTAGATTTATATGATAGAGTGTTTAATCAAAACCTACCATTTAGATTTGAAGAAGACTATACAAAGGGACATTTAAAAAGAGGAGTAGAATAGTTTTGGTTAGTGTACTTATTTCTTTTTCCAGAATAACCATACTTGCTTTTGTGCTTGTTTTTACCTTGATTGATATTATTCAGATGTTTGAATTCAAAAACTCTGAAGTGTTAGGAAGCGTTCTTTCTACAATTCAATCAGTTATGGTTGTGCTGTTATTGGCAAACACATCATTTTTGCTGTTTTTGGCTAAAGAGGATTACATATATCTTTATCTTTTAGCAGGGCAGCTGTTGCTGTTTATTTTAATAGGCATAACTTTAAATAAGCTTACTCTACCAGCTTCAAGGGCACTTATTAATAATATGCTTTTCTTTCTTGCCCTTAGCTTTTCATTTTTGGAAAGATTAAGTGATGGAAGAGCAATTAGACAATTCGTATTTGCGATAATTTCTCTGATAGTAGCAACTCTTGTAATTGTTATTATTAGGCAAATCAGAAGTATCGAAAGCCTTATGTTTGTATTTGCCGGAATAGGCATTGCTTTGCTTATGGTTGTTAGCCTTTTAGGAAAGGTTGAGTATGGTGCTAAGCTTTCTTTATCCTTTGGAAATATAAGCATTCAGCCGAGTGAATTTGTTAAGCTTAGCTTTTTATTCTTTATTAGTGGTTGCATTGTTACCTATAAGGATTTTAGAGGCTTTTTATTTGCTTCAATAGGTTCCGCAATGCATGTACTTGTGCTTGTGCTTTCAAGAGATTTAGGTACAGCTCTTATTTTTCTTGTTACCTATATGTTTCTTATTTTTATCGCATACAAGAACTATTTGGTGCTTACCCTTGAAATAGCTATTGCAGGAATAGGTGGCGTTATGGCATATATGCTATTTCCGCATATTCAGGCCAGATTTGTAGCCTGGTCAGACCCTCTTTCTGTTGTAGATGATAAGGGGTATCAGATATCTCAGTCTTTATTTGCCATAGGTACTGGAGGCTGGGTAGGCTCAGGCTTTACAGGTGGACAGCCAACCAAAATACCTGTTGTGTCTAAAGATTTTATTTTTGCTGCTATGGCAGAGGAGCTTGGAACAATCGTTGCTATTTGCATCATTATATGTCTTATGTGCACCTGCATTCAGTTGTTTAATGTTGCCTATACCTGCGAAGATAGCTTCTACATGTTAGTTGTTAGTGGTATAGCTATCATCTTTTCTATACAGACTATTTTAAATATAGGCGGTGTAATTAAATTTATACCATCAACAGGTGTAACACTTCCATTTATCAGCTATGGAGGAAGCTCGTTGCTTTCAATGTTCATCTGCTTTTACATAGCAGAATGTTCTAACGATTTATTTTATATTGATAAAGGCAAAAAATATGACTCGAGAAAGAATAATAAGAAGTCTATAAGAAAAGAAATATATGTTGTAGCAGTGCTATTTATGTTTGTATTTATTGCTATGGCCGTATATTTGGGCTTATTTGTTAAGGATGGTTCCAGGGATTTTATTTATAATTCCTACAATTCCAGATTTTCAGTATTTAATGATGATGTTACAAGAGGCACTATCTACACGGCTGATGGCCATGTGATAGCAGAAACCAAAACTGACTCAGATAGAAAAGAATACAGAAATTATCCCGATGAAAGGCTGTTTAGCCATGCAGTTGGTTATGTTGGAAAAGGTATGGCGGGTCTTGAGGCCAGCTATAGCTTTGATTTATTAAAAAGTCACATATCTATCGATGAACAAATAAACAATACCTTAAGCGGTATTAAAAGCCCAGGTGATAGTTTATATACCACTTTAGATTATGACGCCCAGAAGGCCGCGTATGAAGGCCTTGGCATGTTTGATGGAGCTGTTATCGCCATTGAACCAGACACCGGAAAGGTTATAGCTATGGTATCAAAACCAGATTATGACCCAAATACCATTGCTGAATACTGGGATGATATTACAGACGATACCAAAAATAATTCAGCTCTACTTAATAGAGCTATTTCTGGTGCCTATCCACCTGGCTCCACCTTTAAAATAGTTACAACTATTGCATATCTTAGAGATAATGAAGGTGAGCCTGATTTTGATTATAACTGTAATGGCTCCATTACCATTGATGATTATAAAATCCACTGCAGCTCAAGCAAATCTCATGGAAATGAAGACTTATTAAAGGCTTTTTCTAATTCCTGCAATAGTGCCTATGCCTATATGGGCATAAATTTAGACAGGGATGTTTTTATTGATACTGCAGAAAACCTATTGTTTAATAAGGATTTGCCTGCAGATTTAGGAGCTACTAAAAAATCAGTGTTTGATGTTGATGACGATACTTCTGATTCTATAGTGGCCCAGACAGCAATAGGACAGGGGCAGACTACAGTTTCGCCACTTCATATGTGTATGCTGGTTTCTGCAATTGCAAATAATGGCCAGCTTATGGAGCCTTATATTGCAGATAAAATGGTTAGCGATGAGGGAGATATTGTTAGTGAAACCTCGCCGATAAGCTATGGAGAAATTATATCTAGCTCGGAGGCAGCTTTACTGAATGAATACATGGAGGCTGTTGTTATGGATGGAACAGCAGATAGCGTTGATTTTGGAGATTTATCAGTTTACGGTAAAACTGGTACTGCAGAATATACTTCAAACAAAAGCTTGACTCATTCATGGTTTGTTGGATATGCTAAGAATTCCTCTGGCAAAAAGCTGGCAATAGCAGTAATTATGGAGGGTGCAGGATACGGTAGTAAATATGCAGCACCCCTTGCTGCAAAGGTATTTAATGCCTATTTTGAATAATCTTATAGAAATAAATTTGATATTTACGCAAAAAGTCATTGCATTTTATCAATTGCTTTGCTATAATTTCATCGTTGCGTAAATACGCGACGCTGTTTTGAATATTATTACAAGGAGGTGCAATCATGGCAAAATGTGCAGTT
>CACYLQ010000080.1 GCA_902775195.1 uncultured Pseudobutyrivibrio sp. | reverse complement strand
GTCTAAAAATGAAAGAACTGGAGTCCGCAGACTCCAGTTCCTCCTTATAAAAAAAGAAAAGGTCGCGGCAGAAGCCGCGACACTTTGTCTACACTCTGACTGACGAAGCCTTAGCTTCGCCAGTTTTAGAATTTAAATATTATTTAGATGTTATTCTTCATCAACATCTTTAATCTTGCTTGCTCTGCGCTCAACCTCCTTTGCCTGAACATCAGAAGGAACCTGCTCGTAACGAGCTAACTCATAAGAGAATGTTCCATATCCACCTGTCATAGAACGAAGTGTTGTGTCGTATCCATAAAGCTCAGCCATAGGTACCTCTGCAAGAACCTCTGTCTTACCAGATGTATCTGTAGGATTCATACCAAGAACACGACCACGTCTCTTGTTAAGGTCACCCATTACATCACCAGTGTAAGAATCAGGAACCACTACCTTAAGTGTTTCGATAGGCTCAAGCAAAATTGGATTTGCCTTCATGATACCATCCTTGAAAGCACCCTTTGCTGCAACCTTGAAGGCCATTTCAGAAGAATCAACTGGATGATAGCTTCCATCGTATAAGTTAGCATGAATACCAACAACAGGGTAAGCTGCCAATGGACCTGCTGTAACTGCCTCCTGTAATCCCTTTTCTACAGCTGGGAAGTAATTCTTTGGAACAGCACCACCAACTACTGATTCAGTAAAGTTATAGTGTTCTTCCATATTTCCTGATGGCTCGAAAGTCATCTTTACATGACCATACTGTCCATGACCACCTGTCTGCTTCTTATACTTATATTCAACATCAGCCTTACCACGAATTGTCTCTTTAAACGCAATCTTTGGCTGGCTAAGCTCAATATCTACCTTGTACTTTTCATTAAGCTTCTGTACAAACATGTCGATATGGCGGTCGCCAATTCCATAAATAAGTGACTGGCTGTTTTCACCATCATTAACAACCTTAAGTGTAAGGTCCTCAGCACAAAGCTTTGCAATAGCCTGTGCAATTTTATCTTCATCTCCCTTGTTTTTAGCCTTATATCTCTTATATGTATAAGGAACAGATAATGGTGTTCTAATATAAAGTATTGGATTAGCCTTAGTAGAAAGTGAATCCGTTGTAGCAACCTTCTGTAATTTAGAAAGAGCACAAATATCACCAGCATGAACCTCTGGTACCTCTTCTGCTTTGCTACCAGTCAAAATGTAAAGCTTACCGATTTTTTCTTCAGACTCTTTATGCTTGTTATAAAGTAAGTCATCTGTCTTAAGTACACCAGAATTAACTTTTACAAGTGAATACTTTCCAACGAAAGGATCAACAATTGTCTTAAATACATATGCTGATTTTGGCTTAGAGAAGTCATAATTTGCTTCATAAACCTCATTCGTATTTGCGTTAATTCCTGTAATCTTACAATCAGCAGGACTTGGTAGATACTTAACAACGTCAGTAAGCATTGTGAACTGACCTCTGTTTGTAAGATTTGAGCCCATCATCACAGGAACAATATCACCAGATGCTACGTTTACACGAAGTGCCTGACGAATTTCATCCTCTGAGAATTCTTCTCCACCAAAATATCTGTCCATGAATTCCTCTGATGTTTCTGCAACAGATTCCATCAAAGCTTCACGGTATTTATCCAGGTATTCTTTATTGTAATCAGGTACCTCGCAATGCTCAGGTGCCCCATCACCCTTCCAACGCTTACCAATTTGCTGAATAACATTTACATAGCCAACAAACTCTCCATTTTCTCTAATAGGAAGATGGAAAGGAGCAATCTTCTTGCCATATAAGTTCTGAAGTTCCTCAACAATTTCACGATAGCTGGCATCATCTATATCCATGTCAGTTACAAAAACCATTCTTGGAAGATTGAACTTATCGCACAGTTCCCAAGCCTTCTTTGTACCAACCTCAATTCCGCTTTTTCCAGATATAACAATAATAGCTGCGTCAGCTGCACTAACAGCCTCCTCAACTTCTCCGACGAAATCAATGAATCCAGGTGTGTCTAGGAAATTAATCTTAGTGTCGCCCCAAATGATTGGTGCTAGAGATGTGTAGATAGAAAATTTGTTTTTCTGTTCAAGTTTGTCATAGTCGCTGATAGTATTACCAGCCTCGATGGTACCTGGCTTCGAGATTTGACCTGCCAAGTAAGCCATTGATTCTATGAGACTGGTTTTGCCCGCCCCGCTATGACCAAGTAACACAACATTTCTAATCTTGTCCGTAGTAAAAACCTTCATGTGCCGTACCTCCCAATAAGTTATTTGACGCCTTAACCCCGCCGCGCCGTGTTGTTTTAAAACTTATTTATATTTTATCTAATATTCAGACTATTTACAATGGATAAATATGATATCATTAAATAAAATAATTGCTTTAAAGTGTTAAAGCATATTACCAAAAGGGGCATGCTTATGAAAACAAAAACAATAGGCTTTGTAGGACTTGGATTAATAGGGGGAAGTATCGCAAAGGCAATACTGAAAATCTATCCTAATACCAGAATCCTTGCTACAGCATCTAGAGAATCTACCATTGAGACAGCATTTGAGGAACGACTAATCGATAACAATGGACTTCTAAAAATCCACCAATTCGGTCAGTGCGATATAATCTTTCTTTGCTCTCCAGTAAAAGTTAATTGCGAATATCTTGAAAAGCTAAAGGACGTAGTAAAGCCAGACTGTATAATAACTGATGTAGGCAGCGTAAAGGGTGATATTACAGCAGTAGCCAGAAGTCTTGGAATGACTAATCAGTTTATTGGGGGACATCCAATGACCGGTTCAGAGCTTACAGGACTTGAACACTCTTCTGCTTCACTTTTAGAGAACGCATATTACATCCTGACTGCTGACCCTGAAATGAATAAGGAAACCTACGGTCAGTTTTCAGATTACATAAAAAGCTTAGGTGCCATACCTATTCAGCTGACACCTGAGGAACATGATGATGCAACTGCAACTGTATCCCATTTACCACATGTTGTAGCAGCATCTTTAGTAAATCTTGTAAACGATAATGATGAAAAAAGTATATGTAAAACTATAGCCGCAGGAGGCTTTAAGGATATTACCCGTATAGCATCTGGTTCTCCTACTATGTGGCAGCATATTTTTCTAAGTAATAAAGATGCCGTACTTAAGCTTATAGATGATTTTAAGGAAGAGCTATCTCAATTCGAAAATGCCATAGCAAAGCAGGATTCAGATGAAATCATTAAGCTTTGGACCAAGGCTAAGGATTACAGAGATTCACTTACAATACCTGACAAGGGACATGCCAGATTCTTCGAATTATATTGTGACATTGACGATAAGCCTGGTACAATTGTTGGTGTCTTGCAGCTGCTTTCTAATGCTGATATCAGTATTAAAAATATCGGTATTATTCATAACAGAGAATTCGAACCAGGTGTACTTAGACTTGAATTCTATACACAGGATTCACTTGATAAAGCAAAAACTGTATTGACCCACAACAACTACTACGTAAGACAGAGGACAAATTAATGGTAATAACAAAAGTAAAAAATCTCAAAGGAGAAATCACTGTTCCTGGAGACAAATCCATTAGCCACCGTGGCGTTATGTTCGGAGCCATTTCAGATGGAGTTACTGAGCTAACAGGATTTTTAGATGGTGCAGATTGTCGAAGCACAATAGGCTGTTTTCGCGCAATGGGCATAGATATTAATCAGGAAGGCAGTCATGTTGTAATTCATGGCAAAGGTTTACATGGACTTAAAAAGCCAGAATCTATTCTTGATGTTGGAAACAGTGGAACTACCACTCGTCTTATTTCTGGAATCTTATCAGGCCAGTCTTTTATTAGTACATTAGATGGTGACGATTCCATTAGAAAAAGACCTATGGGACGAATCATTACTCCTCTATCACAAATGGGTGCTTATATAAAATCTATTAAGGATAATGGCTGTGCCCCACTAGAAATGGGTGGCTCATCATTAAATGCCATTCATTATGATTCTCCTGTAGCCAGTGCACAGGTAAAATCCTGCGTGCTTTTGGCAGGCTTATATGCAGATGGCATTACATCCGTTACAGAGCCTGTAATATCCCGCAACCATACAGAACTTATGCTTTCAGGCTTTGGGGCAAATATTACATCAGAAAAGCTAACAGCTTCCATTGTTGGCCAGCCTAAGCTTTATGGCCAAAAGATAGCTGTTCCAGGTGATATTTCTTCTGCAGCATATTTTATTGCAGCAGGCTTAATATGTGACAATGCAGATTTACTAATTAAAAACGTAAATACGAATCCAACCAGAGCTGGCATAATAGAGGTTGCTAAGGCTATGGGTGGCAAAATAGAGCTATTAAATGAACGAATCGTAAGTGGCGAACCTGTTGCTGATATCCATGTATGCACCAGCAGTTTACATGGATGCGAAATATCAGGTGATATTATTCCTACACTTATCGATGAGCTTCCTGTTATAGCAGTAATGGCTGCAGCAGCTGATGGCACTACTACAATAAAGGATGCAGCAGAGCTTAAGGTTAAGGAAAGCGACCGTATTGCAACAGTAACTGAAAACCTTAAGAACATGGGCTGCGATATTACAGCAACCGATGATGGAATGATTATTAATGGCGGAAATCCTCTTCATGGAACTAAAATCAAAACCTACTTAGACCATCGTATAGCTATGTCATTTGCAATAGCAGGTCTTATAGCTGATGGTGAGACTTCATTTGATGATGAAAAATGCTGTGTAATATCTTATCCAAATTTCTTTGAAACATTAAAAGCACTATCGTAAAAACGATAGTGCTTTCTACATTCACATATAAATTTATTGGAAGAATTCCATTTCCTTTTCAAGTGTATTAGCAACATCATTTAACTTGTTAGCTCGATTTGTTAATGCTTCCATAGTATCGGCTAATTCTGTCATTGATGCTCTTGTCTCCTCTGAGCTGGCTGCATTTTCTTCAGATATAGATGAAAGTGATGAAATTGTATCTGAAATCAAATTGCTAGCTGCCTCTGTTCTATCTACGTTAGCAACTATATCCTTTGTAAGAGCAATGGATTTATTAATATCTTCAATTAAACTATCTACCTGTTCAATAGTTCTATGAATGATATGTCTTTGCTTAGTTATAGTTTCCTGTACCTGACCAGCTTCCTCCATAGTCTTATTAGAATCGGATGAAAGTCCCTTCATGGCCTCCTGAATATTCTGTGCAGCATCTGCAGATTGGTCTGCAAGCTGTCTAATTTCATCTGCAACAACTGCGAAGCCTTTGCCTGCTTCTCCAGCTCGAGCAGCCTCGATACTAGCATTTAATGACAATAGATTTGTCTGAGCTGCAATGGCATCAATTATCGATACCGCCTCACTAATAGTTGTAACAGCTGAATTAGTATTTCCAATAAGCTCAACAATACCATCGATAGCATTAATACTCTCTCTTGTCGACATACGTAATTCTGTAAGCTTATCCTGACTAGCTTTAGAATTTGTCTGCATTGAATCCGCAAGGTCCTGCATTTGTTCTGCATTATCAGTAATCATCTCTACCGCATCATTAATGTGATTAACAGATTCAACTGCATCCTGCAATGCTTGGGCCTGGTTTTCCGCACCAGTTGCTACCTGACCAACAGCTACACTAACGTTTTCTGTTGTTTCAGTAATAGTATGTACTGTATTTGAAAGATAGCTGGCAGAAGAATCCACCTCATCAGATGATATTCTGGCATTTCCAATAACAGACCTAATCCTAGCGCACATGTCAAATAATGCACTGGACATTTCTCCAAGTTCATCATTTCTATTCTTTACTTTATCAGATAGAACAATATTCAAGTCACCGGTAGCCATCTGTCTAACCGCTCTAACGTTTTCGTCTATAGCCTGAATAATCTTAACTGTATAAATAATGGAAAGTATAGTAAATAGGATTACTATTGCAAGAGCCAAGGTTACAGTCCATGCAACTCTCTTACTAATATAATGAGTAATCTCTATCTTTTTCAATCCTACAAAGGCCATACCATAAACTTCACCTGAATCATCAATAAGCGGCTGATACGCTACATAATATGGCTCTTCATTAATTATTACATTAGATGCTTGATAGTTTTGTTTCCCTTTTATAACATGTTCAATAACAGCATCTGAAGCCTTTGTTCCAATAACGCCTTCAATACTAGAACGAACTCTGGTATCCCCAAGGAAAAATGTATAATCATAACCTGTCTCACTAGACATTTCTGCCTCCAATGTGGAAGCTTCATCTACTTGCACTCCATCATAGGTATATTCAAGAACCTGAGCATATGATGTACAGGTAGCCATTACACCTGTCTCTACCTCATATTCCATACCTCTACGTAAGTTGGTACAGCCTACAATGGTAGCCGCAGTTCCGACGCATGCCAATGAAATAACAACCAAACCGATAAGCATTACTCTCAATGATGACCTTTTACTCTTAGTATCCATATTCAACCTCCGTGTTCTCTCCCCTGGCCGATTGAACAGTATTACTTTTCATATGCAAGCAAACCGACTAATTGGATTATAATTAAAATATGAGTATATTCTGTGTAAAATCTGTTAATTCTGGTCATTTTCAGTAAATTAATAAAAAAGCACATCTCAAATGAGATGTGCTAATCATTTAAAGTATTATTTCTTGTTCATGCAGCAGTGCTTATACTTCTTTCCTGAACCACATGGACATGGATCGTTAC
This sequence comes from uncultured Pseudobutyrivibrio sp., assembly GCA_902775195.1. Taxonomy (GTDB): domain Bacteria; phylum Bacillota; class Clostridia; order Lachnospirales; family Lachnospiraceae; genus Pseudobutyrivibrio. The sequence goes on along the minus strand of CACYLQ010000080.1, from coordinate 1,144 downwards.
GTCCAACCTTTTTCTCTGCACGAACGATAGTGTGCATGTTCTTAGCTTCCTTTGTAAGAGCCTTTCTCTTATCCTCATCGAAGATGTTCTCCCACTGTGGAAGACCGTAAAGCCAATCAGCCTTTGCATCAATCATGTTCTTGAAAAGCTTTTCCTTGTCGAACTTAAGAGAAACTACTGTATCCTCTTCCATTGTTTCGATTGGGTTTGGTGTAACAAGTGATTCGTTAATACCATCAAGGAAACCAACCATTGGCATAACTTCGATTTTATATTTCTCAGCAAGCTCCTTAACTGTACCCTTTACTTCTGTATCAGGGTCATCAAGTAACTGCTCGTAGATTCCTTTCTCTAAAAGAAAATAATTCTGCCAGAATCTCTGTAAATCAGCCTGAGACTGGTTCTGGTTGTAGGCAACTTTTTGCCAGTTTTCTAACAAACTCATAATAATTCCTCTCCAATTTATACTCAAAAATATGTGGCAAGCCACGTATGAAATTATAACACAATGCAATATAAAAGGCTAGCCGAAGCTAGCCTACAAAATCAAATATTAATCATAAAGAACTCTGACACATTTAATAGGTGTTCTGTACATGTAGTTAGAAATCTTGATACCGTCACGCTTGTTAGAAGCATGAACAATCTGACCACCACCAATGTAAATAGCAACATGGTTAATGCGTCCACCCTTACCGTAGAAAATAAGGTCACCAGGCTTAAGCTCAGATGTAGAAACCTTAGTTCCTTCATTAGCCTGTGCACGTGATGAATGAGAAAGATATACGCCGTACTTAGCCATAATCTGCATTGTAAAGCCAGAGCAGTCTACACCATTAGTAAGTGATGTACCACCCCAAACATATCTATTACCAACAAACTGAAGTGCATAATCGCAAAGAGCTGAACGAACATCAGAAACTCCTTCGCCGTATCTAGCCTCAGTAAGTGTCATAGCAGTCTTAAGTGAAAGGTCTACATCTACATATTCAGCAGATACATAACCTTCGTCACCATCCACGTCTACTTTAATCCAATCCTGATCCTGTGTGTTATCAAGGATGGCTATTTCTTCACCTTCTGCAAGCTGATAGATAATCTCACATTCAGTGTTGCCCTCTGCTCTAACGCGAAGACCGCCTGT
>CACYLQ010000079.1 GCA_902775195.1 uncultured Pseudobutyrivibrio sp. | reverse complement strand
CTTCCAGTTCCTCCAGATTCATTTCCGTGTCCAGATCCTCTTTCATGCGCAGAATGGCAGAGGCTCTTTCCACATATCTTTCCCCGGCGTAGGTGAGAATATAGCGGTTTCCCGCCCTGCGAAAGAGCTGCAGGCCAAGCTCTTTCTCCAAAGATCCCAGAAATTTGCTCAGGGTCGGCTGCCCGACATAGAGAGCTTCCGCCGCCTTTGTGATGCTGTGGAAAATGTCGCTGTACTGCGTATTCCCCTCTTTGCCATTGTATGATACAGAGGGCATTCTCACAAATAGTTTATCTTTACCCTGGATCACTCTCAGACCATGAACTGCAAAAACACCGTCAATGGTGACACTGGCCGCAGCCTTCACAGATGTTTCGGGGTTGTCGATAAGTCTGTCGATCTTTGACTTGATTTTCATTCTATCACCTCCTTTTGCGTAATATCGGCTTTACATAGCCAATAAAGCTGGTTCCTCATCAGCCAGTTCCTCATCCTCTGACTCATCGTCCTCAGAATCGCTATCATCAGAAGCATCTTCATCATCTTCATCCTCAGACTCATCAGAGATGTTAACCTCTAATCTACCGCCGTCCCAAGCGTCGTTTCCATCTGGGTCGATGGCGAAGGTGATTTCGTCGTTCTTCTTAACGTCATAGTGCTCGTCAAATGTGACTGTTCTATCATCTGAGAAGTTACCCTGTGTTGCACCTCCAAGCCACTTCTTTTCAACTCCGTTTAAGAAGATTCGCATGCAGGTTCCATTTGCATTTGGGTCAGCGCTGTTTGCAAACTTAGTGTAGCTTCCCTGAACTCGGATACGTCCATCTTCTGCTACTATCCATTTGTAAGCTGCATTTCTGCCGTTACCTGGCTCTACAAAATCCGACTTAAGCTCTGGCTTGCCACCATTAAAGTATCTATTATTCTCAGCGTCAAATGGGAGCTTTTCAAAATTCTTGCCATCCCAGTCGCATACACCGTAGAACCAGCCGTTTTCTCCCTGTTTGCCAAAACCACCTGCTAGTGTAGTTTCGTTTGTTCTGTCATCATCAACTACTGGCTCCTCTGGTTCTAATTCATCAGCATCCTTGATTGTTACATCAAGCTTACCGCCATCGTAGCTATCGTTGCCATCTGAATCGATTGCAAACATTACAACATCGCCTTCGTGAACAAGATATGTCTCGTCAAATTCCTTTACAACATCTGCTGCAAAATTGCCCTGGATGTCTCCGCCAAGCCACTTCTTCTCTTCGCCATTTACGAAGATTCGCATACATACGCCGTTAGCCTCTGGGTCTGCACTGTTAGCAAACTTGGTGTAGCTGCCCTTTACATTGATTCGTCCAGTCTTTGCAACAACCCACTGGTATGCTGCATTGCGTCCATTACCTGGCTCTACAAAATCTGCCTTAAGCTCTGGCTTACCGTTGTTATAGTATCTGCCCATTTCAGCATCATAGGTGAGACGTTCAAAGTTCTTGCCATCCCAGTCGCACATTCCGTAGTACCAGCCGTCAGAACCTTGCTCACCAAATGCGCTGCTAAGATTTGTGTTGTTCTCTCTAGCTTCTTCCTCTGGTGTCTTGTCCTTTACTGCATAAATGCTAGCTGATAATCTACCTGCATCCCAGGCATTGTTAGCCTTAGCATCGATAACAAATGATATCTTGTCGCCTCTTGCTACCTCAAGCTTTGTAAGCATGATTTCAAGCTTGTTGTCATTGCCATCACCTCTAAATGCCTCAACATCCTGCTCTAACAAAACGTCGTTATTCTTGTAAACGCTAACCTTTACTCCATCTGGAAGATTTGGGTTAGGGTCATTCTGACCAAACTTAACATAGTCAGCAATTATATCTATCTTACCATCTTCATAAGCAACCCACTGATATATTGCAGCCTTGTCCTTGCCTGGATGAACGTAGTCCTTCTTCATTTCAAGACCTGCATTTGTAGTAGACATGTAAGCTGTGCCTTCAGCGTTAAGATATGTAAGAACCTTGGCATCCGCAGGTGTCTTGCCATCTAAGAACCACCAGCCATCTGTACCCTGTTCCATTGATGTAAGAGAGCCAAGAGCTGTGGTGTTTGTACGCTCTTCGTCACCTACAACAACCTTTATTTCGTTTGAATCTGCAATATCAATATTGAAACGTCCGCCGTCCCAAGCATTGTTCTTATTGCAGTTTACCTCGAAGGTAAGAACATCACCTGCTCGTACATTAAGCTTCTTAATATTGATTTCTTTTGATCTGCTTTCGCTTTCACCTCTTGGGCAAGCAATTGTTTCATCTATAATATTGTGGCGATTAATGTAAACACCAAATCTAGTTCCATCAGGCCAGTTTACATTAGGGTCTTCATTACCGAATTTTGTGTAATCTCCAGTGATGTCAATCTGACCGTCTGCTGCAACTACCCATTTGTACATTGCATTTGCATTAAGTCGTGGCTGAACGAAATCCTTCTTAACCTCTAGATTGTTCTGTTTTCTAGAAATGTAGCCAGAACCATCTGCTGTCTTTTTAGAAAGCATCTCGAAGTGTTCTACTCCACGCCCTTCGCAGTAATACCATCCGTTGCTTCCTTGCTCACCAAAATCAAGTGCAAGGTTTGCGATATTCTTACCGCTCTTATTTACCATTGGAATTGTCTTAAGGTCGGCATCCTCAACAACGAATTTGAAATTACCACCATCGTATGCTGTGTTATCCTTGCCATCAACCATAAGAGTTACGCAATCTCCAGGCTTAACCATAAGGCCATATACTGATAAATCCTTTGTAACCTCGCGGCCAACAACAGGATCAAATGATTGCTTCTTAATCACTCTGTCGTTTTTAAAGATGTAAACGTCTACACCATCTGGCCAGCTAGGATTCTTATCCTCGTTTTTGTGCTTTGTGTAATCAGCCATAATGTCTACAGGGCCTTCCTGGTTTGCAACCCATTTAACAATAGCTGAACGGCCCTTGTTACCAGGCATGATATAGTCACGCTTAATTTCTACGCCATCGATTGTTGTGTATTTATCATTTTTCTTGTAAGTTTCAAGGTTAACTGCGTAGTTAGGATTTAGATAGTATCCAGACTGATAGCAATATCCGCCTTTACCCTGACTGCCGAAATCCTCCTGAGTAGAGCCATTGTTTGTACGCTGGCCACCAATGTAGGTTACATCCTTTTCTGTCTTACCAACCATTGGTGTGATTCCCTTAATGGAGAACTCGTACTTTCCGGCATCATAAGCATTGTTAGATTTTGGATCTACAACCATTGTAATAAAGTCGCCCTTCTTAACATCTACTGATGCTACATCGAGACGCTTTGTGATTTCTCTTAATCTGTCTGGGGCAAAATCTTCAGTTACAAGGGGTTTGTCATTATGGAAGATTGTTACGATTGTTCCATCTGGCCAACTTGGGTTCTTATCCTCGTTTTTTAACTTGGTATAAGCTGCATCAACCTTTACCTTGCCGTCCTGCGCAACCTTCCATTTAATAACTGCAGATTTGCCCTTACCTGGATTAACGAAATCTCTTTTGATTTCCAAATAGCTAGGGTCGAAATATCTATCCTCTTCCTTTTCGAAGTTCATAATGTTGTAAGAATTAGTTGCCTCGCTGGAAGCAGCCGCCATCATAAGATGAATTGCCACCTGCATCAACAACAAAATATAAATCATCTGCTGTTGTTACAGCTAAGTTCTTCTCTCTGAAGGAAATTTCGTTTTCGCCTTTTCTTGGAGCTGCCACCTTTTTGCTAAACAGCTTTTCATCGTTCTTGTAAACAGATACGATAACGCCATCTGGCCAGTCAGGATTTCCATCGTTCTGCTCGAATTTCTTGTACTTTCCTCTTATTTCAATAGTGCCGTCTACTGCTGGCTTCCATCCTAAGATAGCATTGTCATTGATAGCTGGATGGATGAAATAGTGACTAATGACAAGGTTTGGAGATGTTACATTCATGAACTCTCCATTGTTGTCTGTGGAAACAAGCTTTGAATCCTTGCCTGTTTTTCCAAATCTATAGGTCCAACCGTTCTGTCCCTGAGCACCAAAGTCCTCAATGGAATTAGCATTGTTATCTTTTCTTGCCACATCATTGATGGCTGAAGGGCCCTTGGCATCTACATCATTGATGGCTACATATAATGAACCACCGTCATAGGCATTATTCATGTTAGGATCAACGATGAAGTAAAGGCTTTCAAGCTCGTCTACTGATAGGTTGCTAAGCTCCTTTTCAACAACAGTTTCACCATCAGTTTTAACATCTACCTCATATCTACCGATAGCCTCATCACCCTTGTACACATATAATGTGACGCCATCTGGATATGATGGATTCTTATCCATGTTTACATTCTTAACATAGGTAAGATTTACGTTTACCTGTCCCTTTTTAGCAGCTCGCCATTCAAGGATTGGTGCTGTACCTTCTGCAGTGTGAATGAAATTAGATTTGATTTCCATTCCTGTCTTACCAAGCTGGAAATACTTTTCACCATCATAATTTTCCATTCTTTTTGATGATGCAGGATTTGTTGCTGTACCATATCTATAGAACCAACCGTTGTTTCCCTGCTCTCCAAAGTCAGCCACATTGAAGGCATTGTTTGTACGGTTTTTGTCGTCTACAAATTCTGGCTCCACATAATCGTCTGCCATAAAAGACTGTGGCCAGCCTCCTGCCAAGGCAACAATTTCATCCTTGATGGTTATCTCATCATTGCCAGAAGCTAAAGCCAAGGCCCCTGCCACTCCTGCGGCAGCAACAACTACAACACCGCCTGTAGCAAGTAGCTTAACCTTACGGCTAGCAGCCATAAATTTCTTAAACATATTCTCCCTCCTCTACAACTACTTATAAAGCTTTGTATCCTTGAATGTCACAGGAGATTTAATACTAAACAATCCCCATTCCATACCCTGTGAAAGATACATTCTTGATGTAAATGCAACCTCATCATTTACATACATAACAACAACTCCATCAGCAATAACAACCTTTATATTAAGCTCCCCTGCCTTAGATAAATCGTAGTCTAAGCTAGACTGCGCTACTGTTTGCACGATGTCGCTGTTGTTGTAAAACTCGATTTTGTTTGTTGCAGCGTTAAATACGATGTTTAAGTTACCAACGTTTTCTGTGTTTGTGTTGAAGCAAATTCCAAACATGCCATTTTTGTCAAAATCTGAAACAGTAGTTTCGAATAAATAGCTTCCCATGATGTTCTTGAAGCCAACCATTTCATAATCGCTTCCGCTGAATGTGTAGCTATTGTCCTTTGGCTTAACAGATTCTGTCATCTTCGCTGGTGTAAGTGGACATTCATTTGTCATTTTATTTGCAATGCTTGGATTAAGTACTGGGTTAAGTGTTCCATCACTGTTTTGTTTAAGAAGATGAGTTACCATGTTTCCACCCCAGTCATACTCATCTCCATCCTGGTGATTCTTCTTTGTTCCACACCAGCCAACTACGTAAAGTTCATCTCCGTCTGTCTCAAGACGACCTGCGTAAAAACCGTTGCAGTCAAACACATCGTTAGCAGGCTTTTGGAAGGTTCCATTTAAACTATCGGATATACGATAATGAACCTGTCTGTTTGGCCACTGGTCTGAGAATGAAAGATACCACTTATCCTTAAACTGTAAAACTGTAGGACATTCCATGTTGGAATCGTTGCCCATATCGTTTTCAAAGAAGACTCCCTCATCCTTCCATGTCTTTAAATCATTAGAAGAATACTTTGCTATTACACCATTGTTGTTTGCTCTTGTTGTGATAAACATGAGATAGCATTTATCTTCCTTTGAATACATTACATATGGATCTCTGAAATCGTCCTGTGAATAATTTCCATTGCTGGTAAATGTATCCTCAGGAATCTTATCCCAATTCTCCATATCCTTACTAACTGCATGCATTACTGCTTCCTTTGGTGAATAAGTATCATTATGTCCTGTGTAGAATGCATGATATATTCCATCCTTATCCTTGATTACACTTCCTGTACCAAGGGCAATATCCTGACTTTCAACTGTTTCACCGTAATTTATAACTACTCCCTTATCATCGAAATTGGAAAAATCCTCTGTCTGAATTAATCCCCAAGGATGATATCCCTGTTTGCCATTTCTCTGGTCAGCTAAATAGAAAACATTGAATTTTCCATCATCATAAAATGGCATTGTATCACCAACAAATCCTTCAACTGATGCTGGATAAAACACGTAATTGTTCCACTCCTCTCCTATGTACTTTTCTTCATCCGTGTCTTCTACATTAGAACCTGCGCCACAGCCTACCGCATTTACGCACATGGCAGCCAGTAGAAGCATCAAAACAACCTTCTTCATATTCCCTCCTGTAAGGTGCATTTGCACTACTAATTGTTACATATAGTGTACATTCATGTTACATTTAAAGCAATATTCTTATGCATTTGCACATTATTTTTGTGAAATATGCGATTAATCAAGGGTTTCCTTTTGGTGAAAATTACAACCACTGCACCTTTACAATGTTACATTTGACACATTTGTCCATTTTCAGTATCATTATTATTAGAATATATTCAGGAGAAAATCATGGGAAATAGAGTTACATTACAAGAAATTGCAGACACCTTGGGACTCTCTAGAAACACTGTTTCAAGAGCACTAAACAATACAGGAAATGTTTCTGCAGAAACCAGAAATAAAATATGTCAGACAGCCATGTCAATGGGCTACAAGCAGTTCAATATGGCAGGGTTCACTCAGCCTGCTGCAATATCATCAGATGCACCTGCACCACTTAATAAAACAGAAATCGCTTTATTTACCCAGGCCTTTCCTGGTAGCTCCCACTCTGGCAACAAGATTTTAGATGCCTTTCAGCACAAGATAGATGCGCTGGGCTACAAGCTTTCTATAAACATCATTCGTGATTATGAAATCAACAACATGTGCTTTCCTACAAATATCGATATTGAAAATGTTGCTGCTATCCTTTGTATGGAGCTCTTTTCGGAAAGCTACTGTGAATTCCTTTGCAAGCAGAATATCCCTCTTTTATTTGTGGATACTCCACTTAGCCAAAAATGCCCTCTAAAGGCAGATGTTATATATATGGAAAATCTTTCAAGCGTTCATCAGATGTTAGATACCATGATTGACAGGGGCTGCAAAAGGATTTCATTTATCGGAGACAGATTCCACTGCCAGTCCTTCTATGAAAGATGGCAGGCTTACGTGTCAGTCCTTACAGACAGAGGCATTGCAATAGATATGGATAGCTGCATTCTTGCAGACGATAGCAATCCATACTCTGACACAACCTGGCTTAGCCAACAGCTCTCTTCACTTAATCAGTTCCCTGATTTATTTTTCTGTGCAAACGACTTTTTAGCTATGTCTACTATCAAAGCATTGAAATTGTTGGGAAAAAAGGTCCCAAAGGATATTCGTATATGCGGATTCGATGATGCCCCTGAGGCAAGCCTGATGGAGCCTAGCCTTACCACCATCAAAATCCATTCCAGCTCTATGGGATATATAGCTGCAGATTTGCTTCTTGCTAGAATTGCAAATCCTGCCATGCCATACAAGAAAACCTACATAGAAACAGAGGTTATTTTCAGAGAATCTACTGGACATATTAAATAACTAAACATGCAAACCAACGAGCCTGAGCTACAAAGCCCAGGCTCGTTGGTTTTCTACAATATGATAGCTTCCGCTATGTTTTGTATATGCTCAACCACACGTCTTGAAATGCTTAGATAATCAGACAAATACACGCTAATCTCAGCATCCATTTTTCCTTTTCTAAGCTTCTTTAGATCTGATTTTTTAGCCTTCTTAATCTGGTCAACCAGCTCCTCTGATTGTTCTCTTACTTCATTAGCCTTTGATACGTCATCATTTTCGTAGGCAATCATGATTTTTTCAAACAGGATTTCAAGCTTTTTATTAGTATCCTTTAGATTCTTTTTCAGTTCCTTTTTGTCGTAATCTGCCTGTTCCATTTTCTTGGCAACTGTAGAAAGATTAAGGGAATAATCACTGATTCTTTCCATATCTCCTATTGTATGAAGTGTGGTAGCTATTATCTCACTATCACTGTCTGACACATCCTTTGAGGATAGCTGGATAAGGAAATTGTTGCAGGATTCCACCATATCATCTACTCTTTCCTCTAATTCCTTGATGTTATCCTTGCTCTTACTATCATAATCACCGATTAATGACATAGATTCCATGTAACCTTTTGCTGCATCCTGTAGAATAAGTGCTGATTTTTTCTTACATTCCTTAACTGCAATAGCAGGTGTAAGAAGAAGTCTCTTGTCCAAAAAAACTTCCTGATTTCCATCATCCTTGATAACGCTTTCTGCAATATTAACAAGCTGCTTAGAAAATGGTAGCAGCAGGCATGTTGTCACTACGTTAAAAATAGAGTGAAAAGCTGCTATTTCAAATGGTTTGATTGCATCATTAAAAATAGAAAGCCCTGCTCCCCAGTCAAGCATTATGTATAGTATCAATCCTATTGCTGTACCTATAAGATTAAAGCTAATGTGGATTACTGAAACTCTTTTTGCATTTTTACTAACGCCAATTGTTGAAAGTAATGCTGTAACACAGGTTCCTATATTTTGGCCCATAATAATAGGAATAGCCACGCCGTATGTGATGTGCCCTGTTAAACTGAGTGCCTGAAGTACACCGACTGAAGCTGCAGATGACTGAATAACCGCTGTAAATAATGTACCAATCAATACTCCGAAAAATGGATTTCTGAAAGCTGTTAAGGCATCAACAAATTCTGGTACTTCTGAAAGTGGAGACAGTGCTTGTGACATCATTTCCATTCCATTCATCAAAATTGCAAAGCCTACAAGAACCTGTCCTAGATCCTTTTTCTTTTGCTCCTTTGCAGCCATAATCAAACACACACCAATGAGTGCCATGACTGGCGAAAAATTAGCAGGCTTTAACATTGAAAGAAGTACATTATCTGTTTTAAGTCCGCTCAAACTAAGTATCCATGCAGTCAATGTAGTTCCGATATTAGAACCCATTATTACACCTACAGTCTGTGCTATATTCATAATGCCTGAATTTACAAGACCTACAAGCATAACGGTTAGAGCTGATGATGATTGCATTGCTATAGTTATCACCGCACCAAGCACCAATCCCTTTAGTGGATGGTCTGTCATTTTTTCCAAAATAACTTCAAGTCGTTTACCTGCTACCTTCTTCAATGCGGTAGACAATACACTCATTCCAAACAGGAAAAACGCCAACCCGCCTATTACTCCAATAATACTATCTAGTCCCATCTTCTCTCCTTCGTCAATACTGTCATTTTTCCTCCTAACAAAAAAGCCTCCGTCTATCGACGAAGGCTTAAACTAACTGATTTATACATTCATCGATATTATTACAAAACGCTTTAAACTTATTAGACGCTTTATTTAATATCGAATGTTTGTAAAATCTATATTTTGAATGTAAAATTTATGTAAATTTTTATTAAATTGCTGCCGTTTCTCTTTTATGTATCCCGTCAAGTATTTCAATCGCGTCCCCTGACCATGAATCCTTATGAAGTTCATACTGTAGCGATTTCTTTGCACTACGTTTTACATACAAAAGAGCTTCACCGTAAATATGAATTGTTACATCATATTTTTTAGCAAATAATTCTGACAGCTGCTTTTTCTCCTTTGAATCTGTTGTATCAAATCTTGTAGCACCAGTAACAATGAAGCTGGTGTTAATATGATAAAGCTTTAGCAGGCGCTGGATGTACTCTCTGGAATATAGGCCTGTGGTATAAACCCAGATATCATATCCGTCATTAGCCAAATGATTACAAACGGCTGGGAGACCTTTAAGCAAATGCTCCTTGTAAACCTTCTTAAACGGAAAGCCTAATTCCTTCTCAACATCCTCGCTTCCAGGTTTTTTAAACATTACCTCATCCAGATTAATAGTTACACGCTTGTCGTATTTTGAATTATTTAACATCTGGAAAATATCATGGCTATTTGTAAGGTTAACGATATGAATTGGAACCTTCTTTTTTCCAACCCTCATATATGCTGCCCAACGATGATGACCGTTGAGAATCATATATCCATCAGGATACATTTTTTCAACAGTAATGGATTTGTCCTCTAGTCCAGAAAACATTCCATCAAATTTATCTTCAACCATCTGCTGAACATATTCATTAATGATTCGATAACTAGGGCCTACTGATGGTATACAAAATTCATCCTCTGGATTTGGATGAAGCTTTTTATAGCTAACCTTGCGCACCAAAGCTCGCTCTAAAAGACTGGCCTTTAATGGAAAAGAATTACCCTTATATTTTGCCACTTCATCTGCAATAAATTTATCAAACTCAGTCATTTATATTCCTCTCATGATTGCATTTAGAAAATGCATTACTTGGCTAATCATCGCCATTTACTATATTTTATAATAACTGAAATTTTATGTGTGATTTTTTTTAGAATTTTACAAACATAATGCTTAGGAACGAATTTTAGCTATAGTAACCTTTGCACCTGTAATCTTTAAATCTAAAAGTATGCCTGAATCTGCACATGATTCAAGATAGCCTGCAAATTCTTCCTTAGTTACTGTCTCAGGGCCGTTTTCACCGCCAACCATCTGAAATACAGTTTCATCAGTGATTATAAACTCAGCATAATCTCCTGGTCCCATTCCCACAGGATCCTGACTCTCTTCATTTCTAAAATTAGTTGTTCCTTCAATGATTAAGCTATCTCCATCGATTTTTGCCACATAGATAATAGGCTGAATAACACCATATTCGTCTGGCTCCCCAGACTTATCCTTTTCAGAAGACTTTAAATAACCACTTAACCAGTAAGTGCCATCGTCTTCCTCAGCCTCTTCGTTATCAACAGAATCAGGTATCTCGGCAAAATCCTCAGAAGCAGGTGCTGTATCTTTTCCACATCCTACCAGTGAAAAGCAAAATACAATGGCTAGTAATAATGATATTTTTTTCATATTTGATTCTCCATTAATTAAATTTTAGTATTAAGTGAAAATACAATAGTATATTAAAGGTAGAAAGGGAAAATAGCAAATACAAGTGCCATTTTATTTTACTGTCACTGCCGCTATATTCAAAACATTTCTGTTTTAAAACATTTTTATTGACTTTCTTTAATAGTTAGTCTTTCAAAAGTAATATTTTTTTCTACTCCCAAGCAGTGCTGGATTCACTTTTCACTCTAGCACTGCCTACTTCTCTTCTCCCAAGCAGTGCTAACCTCATTTTTCTTTCTAGCACTGCTCATTTCTCTTCTCTCGAATGGGCTTTGTTGCTTTGGGATTTGTGATGCTACGGCAATATGCTATGAATAGTTACTTCTTACCGTAAAATTTCGCTGAGATTGGACTGATTTTCTATTACTTATTTTAGTTTACTTTTGTTTATTAAAGTGTATTACACCATATTTCAAATACGTTACCAAGTTACG
>CACYLQ010000078.1 GCA_902775195.1 uncultured Pseudobutyrivibrio sp. | reverse complement strand
TTAGGGTGCAGATACCTTTTTCCGAAGGGACGATGATGTTAGTTGCAACAAGAGCTATTTCATCCATCATCACATTTGCTATCCCCTTTTGTCCTGAGGTGGCATAGTATTTTAGCTTAGCGTCATTTGTCATGGAATCTACCGCATCGGCAAATTCCTTCGTAATTACGATATAGGCAGATATGTCTGCATTGCGAAGGGCGACCCGTGCCTCCTCCTCATCATCAAACTGAACCAAATCCAGCACATACTGCATATCATCTTCCGTCTCTACCATGTGCACGCCCAGGTCCACCATCTCGTTTTCAGTTCCGCCTACTAGGCCTAGCTTGTAGCGTATCTGCTCAGATTTGTATTTTTCGCTATTAAGCACTCCATACAAAGCCGCAGATAGCAAAATAGCCACCAGGGCAATCATGCAAATCATGCCTGGCAGCAATTTAAAAATCCTCTTATATTGAATTAACAAATAATCCTTAACCCCAATCATAACATCACAATCTTCCAATCAAATGTGGAATATCCCCGTCATATTTATAGTCTGCAAGCACCCCATCCTTGATGATGTACCACCTGTCGCAAAGCTCTATCTCCTGAACCTCATGGGTGGCTATTATCATGGAACCGCCCTTTGATTTGTACTGCTCAAAATAGCTGTAGATTTTTTCTTTACATACCAAATCCAAGGCTGCTGTTGGCTCGTCCAAAAGCATTAGCTTTGGATTTGAATTCATGGCGCAGCCAATGCATAAACGCTTCTTCATTCCGCCTGACATCTGGCTGACAGGAACCTTGATAAACTGGTCGATGCCAAGAAGCTTTAATACACCACTATTCAGTTCCTTCTTTAAACTATCAGCGCTGTACCACATTCTAAGATTATCCCAGGCCGTAAGCTCTGTGATAAGTGGCATTTCCTGGGGCACGTAGGCCACCAGCTGATTTCGCAATTTCGAATCCTTTAGCAGGTCCTTACCGTCGATGTTGAAAAAGCCTGCATCACAATTTTGTAGACCGGCAAGTATAGTTAGCAACGTACTTTTGCCACTGCCGTTTGCGCCAAGGATTCCTACAATTTCTCCAGGCCCCACGGCAAAGTCTACACCATTTAAGACCTTGTGTTTGCCATAGCGCTTGTGTATGTTTTTTATTTCAATCATAACTACGGACTCCCTCTTATTTTTCCTACTTAAGCATGCCTAGATTATGCCTCGTCCTATTTCTTCCCAGACAGAAGTGATTCGTAATCATAAGAGCTATAGAATTCTCTCTCTACCTTGATATACTCCTCGTAATTATCCAAGGTTAATTCGTCTGTTCCTGAGTATAGCCAAGCGAGGATTTGTGAATTAATCCAATCGCCGTGGTGGCATTCGTCGCTGTAGTTATCCAGGTCGCAGGTAATGTCGAATTCAGTGTTAAATGAATACAGGTGAATGTTGTCGCACTCTAGCATAAGGGAGATGGCATATTCTTCTGCTGATATGAATCGGTCCAGATTGCCCAGTTCCTTTTGTGAGCCCCACCATGCAACGGAGTATGGAGTGAGGTAATAATAGAATTCCACATCTGGGTTGGCTTTGGCAACCTCTACCACGTTTTTGGTGATGTTTTGTTTTACCATTTCCTTTACTTCATCTACAAATGGCTGAATTTCTTCTGGCTCCTTGTATTCAGTTCTGTCCCCTAACACTGATTTTGCTCCAAATTCTGTTTCTGGGTCGTTCATCCAGTTGGCATAATCATCGAAGGATGTAATGCCTGCCTGGCTGCCTTTAACTGAATCCCTAATCATTGGGAAGCAAATTCCAAATAAAATATCCTTGTTGAAGACATATTTCACATCATTAAATGGATTATTATCGTACAAATAATTAGGATAAGTACCAAGGTCATTTCGGATTCTGTCCTTGTCATCCATAAGATATGCGTAGTCCAGCGGGCGTACCACCAGCTTCAAATTAGGATTGTACTTTATCGCCTTTGCGATATTGTCGTTTTGCTCCTTGTAGGTTCCACCTGCAAATGGGACCTTGATAGAATTCACGCCAAAGAGCTCGTCCATCTCGCTGGTCTTAAAATTCTCCGCCATAGATGTTCCGATAATCATTGCATCATAATCAAAATGACGAATGATACCATCGTTCTGGCTGCGCTCGTTATTTAGTTCATAGTATAAATTCTTAAGAGGCTTGTGATAGTGAAAATAAGGATCCACAGCTGCTATAACAGACCCTTGTGCCACAAGCAATGCCAGGGTAATTCCTAGCATCCCTCCAAGCCATTTTTTTGTACTCTTTTTGTTTGATTTCATAGTTGTTTATTAGATTAAAAATTGAAATATAAAAATGTACTGATTCCTGACAATGACATTACGCTTGCCACAATAAGTACTGCTGTCCAAAGCATGTTTTTAACATTTGGCTTGAATGCTGCCATAAGCTCATGGGAATTACGTGAGCCCAACACGATAAACAGTGCAAGGAAGTAATACAAGCCTACATAAATAAATGGCAGAGAATGTGTAACGGGTGTGCCATCCAAGAAATATTTAAGGGCAGGAGTCTGGAATGCATACAGGATATGTACGTCGATGTTGGTGAAATCCACGTATAATATCTGCTTGATAAATTCTATTGCATCGCTGATGGTGTTGGCTCTGAAGAATACCAAGGTGAGATTGAAAAATCCCTGAGTAATCATCCAGCCAAGTGCAGGATGCATGCTTTCAAACTGCTTTCTAAACATTCTTGTGATGATAACAAAAATGCCATTAAGCACTGACCATAACACGAAGGTCCATGCTGCTCCGTGCCAAAATCCGCTGAGAAGGAAAACAATAAATAAGTTAAAGTAGGTGCGAACATTACCCTTGCGATTTCCTCCAAGTGGAATGTATACGTATCTGGTGAAGAATCGGCTTAAAGTCATGTGCCATCTGTTCCAGAATTCTGTAATAGTAAGTGATTTGTATGGGCTGTCAAAGTTCACTGGCAGGTCAATGTTTAACATCTGACCAAGGCCGATGGCCATATCGCAATATCCGCTGAAATCGAAATAAAGCTGGAAGCAATATGCAAGTAGTACCAGGATTGCGTTGGTAGCCTTAAGTGATGGGACATCCTCGAAGCCCCAGCTTACTGCCACGCCAAACACATCTGCTAACAGCACCTTTTTGCCAAGACCCATGGCGAACATGTAAAAGCCCTTTGCCATGTTGTCCCAATTAATCTTCTTTTTGTTTGAATCTCTAAGCTGAGGGATGAGCTCATCATGTGTAACGATAGGGCCTGCAATCAGCTGTGGGAAAAATGTAACGTAGCATGCGTATGTAAGAAAGCCGTAATCTGGCACCTCGCCACGATATGTATCCACGATAAATGAAATCTGCTGGAATGTGAAAAAACTGATTCCAAGTGGAAGCATGATGTGCATAAGTGGCCAATCAGTTTTCGCTATCGCATTTACGTTTTCAATAAAGAAATCCATGTACTTGAAATAGAAGATTATTCCAAGGTTTACGATTACACCAAAGATCATTACAGGCTTGCTAATCTTCAGTCGTCCCACTGATGAAACTGGAAGGATATCAAGCTCAGGATTTTCTGTTGCTGCTTCAAGCAATGTCTTGTGCTGCATGGTTTTCATCCACTTATAAATCAGGTAGTTGATGATTACCGATGATACGATTATCAGCAAATAGCTAGGGTTAAAGTATCCGTAAAACCACAGCGACATGCCTAGCAAAAAGCCGTGGCCCAATCGATAGTTTCCTGTTTTGTTCAACAGGAAATATCCAACTATACAGATTGGTAAAAAGCAAAATATAAATATATACGAATTAAATAACATAGTTATCCTCTACTATTATTTGAATGTGACTATTGTAACGCCGGCGTCGCCTTCGCCAAATTCTCCTAAATGGAAATCGGCAACGTTCTTGCACTTGCGAAGATACTGCTGCACGCCTGCGCGAAGTGCGCCTGTTCCCTTACCGTGAACAACCCTTACAGATGTAAGGTGGCTGATGTAAGCGTCATCCAAATACTTTTCAAGCTTTGCGATTCCCTCGTCAACAGTGCAGCCCAAAAGATTGATTTCTGGTGAGATTGATGCTGATTTGTTGAAGCCGCCGTAAGTCATGTTCTTAACACGTGTGCCCTTCTTTGGAACGAACTTGTCTTCCTCTTCGATGAGCACCAAATCCTTGATGTTAACAGTGGATTTCATGATACCCATCTGTACTGTTACATCACCCTTGGCATTTGGCTTAGAGCATACGTTACCAGTAAGATTCATTGAAAGCACCTTAACCTTGTCGCCCACATGTAAATCTGTAGGTACGTTTGTGTTTTCCTGAACCTCAACCTTTTCCTTGGCCTTGCTCTTGGCCTTGTTTACGCCCTTACCAAGTGCGGCACGCTTTGCTTCCATAGCAGAGATGTTTCCGCCGCCCTTGCCAAATTTATTAAAGTCGCGGATTGTTTCGTCAGCGATATCCTTTGCCTCCTGAAGGATGGCTGCTGCATCCTCATGGGCCTGACGGATAAGCTCCTCACGCTGTGATTTAATCTTTTCTTCCTTTGCTGTGGCATTTGCAAGCTTAGCCTCAGCTTCCTTAAGTGCTGCCGCAGCCTCTGCTGCATCCTTTTCAACCTGATGGCGTTTTTGCTCCAGGTCTACCATCAAATCCTCGAAGGATTTATCGTTTTCTGAAAGACGTCCCTTTGCATCCTCTATTAAATCTGTTGGAATGCCTAGCTTTGATGAAATAGCAAAAGCGTTAGACTTTCCTGGCACACCAATAATCAAATGATATGTAGGGCTAAGTGTCTCAAGTGAGAATTCGCAGGATGCGTTCTCAACACCCTTAGTTGAAAGGGCGTACACCTTCAGCTCGCTGTAGTGAGTGGTTGCCATTGTGCGCACATCTAATGTGTGAAGTCTGTCAAGAATAGACTGGGCAAGTGCTGCACCTTCCTTTGGATCTGTTCCGGCGCAAAGCTCATCTATAAGGATTAAGAACTGTGGAACTCTGCCCGGTTCGTTGGTTCCATGCAATACTTTGGAATGAACAAAATCTTTTGCGTTCTTTTCCACAAGCTCCTCTGTTTCATGGCTGTAGTTTCCACTGTTTATTGCCTCTAAAATGTGGACAATGTTCACCATGTGAGATGAGAATGTGGATAGTGACTGCTCGATAGACTGCTCGTCACCTATATCTGCATAAACATCGTCAAATACTGCTATCTGGCTGCGGTCCTTTGCAGGAATGTGGAGTCCTGCCTGAGCCATAAGTGTAAGCAGGCCGCAGGTCTTAAGTGATACTGTCTTACCACCTGTGTTTGGACCTGTAACAAGTAAGAGATTGTAATCCTCGCCAAGCTTAATATCTGTTGCCACTACCTTCTTTGGATCAAGAAGTGGATGGCGGGCGCCGCGAAGATTAATGATACCATCCTCGTTAAACTCTGGATTACTAGCGTTTAATTCGATGGCAAATCTACCCTTTGCAAGGATAAAATCTATTTCTGTAAGCAATTCGAAATTGCGAATAATGCCTTCTGAGCTTTCTGCGATTCTGTTAGAAATGTTTGCAAGGATTCGGGCAATCTCATCCTGCTCTCTAACCTGAAGTTCTCTAAGTTCGTTGTTCAAATCCACCGCCTGCATAGGCTCGATAAAGAATGTGCTTCCTGTAGATGACTGGTCATGAACCATACCAGGCACTCTTGATTTGTAATCAGCACGAACTGGCAGACAGAATCTTCCACCACGAACAGTAACTACAGGCTCCTGAAGATAGCCTCTTGTAGTGCTGTTATTAAGCATGGAATTCATTACACTTTTAATCTTGTCATTGGTGCGCTTCATTCCCATACGGATATCGTAAAGGGCTGTGCTGGCATCATCTGCGATGGTCTCCTCATCAATGATGCAACGTCTGATTTCGTTTAGGATGGCTACCTCTGGAGAAAGTCCATTGAAGTAGAAGCTAAGAGCATCCTCCTCTTCCATCTGCTTGCCATAAGCGCTTACTCGCTTTGTAACCTCTAGCACATTTGCTACCGCAAGAATCTCCTCGATAGTAAGTGTTGAACCAAGCTCAAGACGTGCAAGGCTAGGACGTAAATCTGTAGTACCGCTGGCGCTTACATCTGAAAACTTCACAAGACGATTAAAGGCACAGGCAGTCTCCTGCTGCATCACCTTTATATCATCTATGTTGTTTATTGGAAGAAGCTCTAGACAGCGCTTCTTACCAGACTCGCAGGTAGCAAGCTCTGCAAGCCTATTTATAATCTTGTCATATTCTAGTGTTTTTAATACTTTTAAATTCATTTTATTTCCTCAATTAATACTTGTCTGAAATTACCTGAATCAGTTCATTAGCCGTGTACTTTCCAACTAAATCAACAAATTCATTTTCTTCTATATCTTCTATTAAAGACATTACTTCGTCATCAGCTGTATTATCATAATCATAGGATAAGCAATATATTCTTTCAAGTTTATTCTTTTTTATAGAATAATAGAGAGTTTGGTTTGTATAGTAATCATAGCCACTTTCTTCATCATGCAGCTTTATCCAATTATTTTTTGGCGAATACTGATAAGGCTCTTCACCAGTAACATAATAGTCTAACTCAATTGCAATAGGACTAACCAAGCCATCCTTGAACGTGTATATGTTAATGCATCCTGCTGCATTTTTTATAAGCTCTGGGATATCGTCACCGTCAATATAGGCTAATGCATAGGTTTCACCATAATCGGAGCCTTCTACTTTTAGGAACTGTTTGTAGGCCTCCTGCCAATTATGGTTTGCTTTTCTTTCGGTGCCAAGAATAGCTTCTTTTATGCTGTCTATTGTTAGATTGTCTGCTAATTCATTACTAAGTGAAAATGATAAATCATGAGATGTAAATAGACCATAGGTATCATCATATTTCTTCTCAGTTGTAAATATTATTGTTTTTAATATGGAATGGTTATCATATCCAATGGCAATTAAATCATTCACGCCATCACAGTTCAAATCACAAACTTCTATATGGGTGATTTTTCTAATATCAATGATATCATCATCCTTTGAAGCGTATAGATTAACAAAATCCACCAACTGATTCTCACCGATAATGGCAATCCTTGCAGAGTTACCATCGTCAAAATGAGCATCATCACTTTGATAGGTTACTAACCTCGCATCTGCTGAAAGTTGTGGAATATCAACATCAAATGTAAGCTTCTTATCATTTCCAACTTCCCACATGTTCACATTAGACTTAACTACATAGCCATTTTCAGTCTTTACCAAAACCATTTTCTTATTAGGTTCTGTAAAATCACTTTCGTCACTAGCCACCTCTAACACATAGGTGTCTTTTAATTTCACTCCGGAAACGCAGGTGCATGGTTTATACTGTAAATAATCTAATTCCTTATAGTAAACATCCTTATCTTTATTATAAACCCACAGGAGGTCATCTTTTAAATCGATGCTGGTGCCTGTGTGCTTATATATATAATCTTTTATACTAGCTCCTGAAATGGCTATCAGCTCATAATCCAGTGAATTATAAGATCTATCATCATCTAAATAGAATTTTTTATCCTTTTTTGTTATCTTCTCCCGTGAAATACCAGCCCCATCAGCTAACACTTCATTCCAATCTATGTCCTTTGGCTTATCAAATGTTACTCGATAAAAGCCATTATATTCATCTGAATCCAAAAGCTCTGTAAATTCCTTACACTCATCCCATGACAGGTCTGAAAGCTTCCTTACTGTATTTCTCATATGCTTCTTTTCCATAATAAGCTCCACCAATCGCCAGCAGGCCAACCAGAAGCACTACTATTAATTTTTTCATTTTTTCTATTCCCTTTATCTATAGGCACATAAGCCTTTTGAATCTTTCTTTTTTACAATCTTTTATAATTATAAGGTATACGGGGGCTAACACAAGAGAAATATTAGCAATCCAGAGTGCTTAACTTGAGATACCCACCATATTTCATTCATTTCAGCCGCTGGTTACTCGTTACTACTATCTGCGATACTTTTTTTTATCTAGGCAGTAGTCATTCTCATTTTGTTTACTACCTACGATGTGTTTTTGTTTTAAGCCCCATTACTACTAAGGAAACTCTCTATAGTAGTTTCATAATTTTATAATTCTATATACAAAAATTTTTGAACACCATATATGTTTACATTACTCCACACAAATGGTATAGTGAGCAGCGGATGGTATTCGAAAGAAACTATA
>CACYLQ010000077.1 GCA_902775195.1 uncultured Pseudobutyrivibrio sp. | reverse complement strand
ATCACAACATCTTCTGAAATCGTGGACCTGGGTCAATTTACAAAGGTATCTAACAACCCTAAGTGTTGGATTTATCCTAGCAATCACGGAAGCATCAATGTTTCTGAAGCCATTAGAGATTCTTGTAACTACTTCTTCTACGAAGTTGGTTGGAGACTTGCTGGCGGAGATGGTGCTTATGATGACGTAAAGGGTATTGATAAGATTACTAAATATGCATCCCTTTACGGTTTAGATGAAACCACGGGAGTAGAAATAGAAGAAAATTCGCCACACATTGCTACCGAATACCCTGTCATGGCAGCCATCGGACAGTCTGATAACAACTTTACAACTGTTGGCTTAGCTAGATATGCTACAGCTATTGCAAGCAAGGGCAATGTTTACAATTTAACATTGCTTGATAGTGTAAAGGATGCGGATGGTAATGTAATTAAAAATTACAAGCCATCTATTAGAAACACTGTTGATGTGTTAAATAGCTCTGAATGGGATGCTATTCATTATGGTATGAGAATGGTTTGCGAATCATTATCTTCATTTAATGGATTCTCTGTTGAAGTTGCCGGTAAAACTGGTACTGCTCAGCAGGTTTCAAACCGTCCAAACCACGCTTTATTTATTGGCTTTGCACCTTATAATAACCCAGAGGTTTCAATAGCAACACGTATTGCCTATGGTTATACATCGCACAATGCGGCTGAAGTTTCTAAGGATATTTTAGCTTACTACTTTGGTGTTACTGAAACTGAGGATATTATTGACGGCGAAGCAAACATTGTTTCAAACTCAGAAAACCAAATTACAGATTAAAATTACCGGAGAAGAAAAATGAGTAATGATGCTGTTATATTAAAAAGTAATAAATATGGACTAACTCTTCAGCTTGATGGAACCATTCCATTTGAAGAATTAGTTAGAAAGGTTTGCGAGAAATTTGCTTCATCAGCAGATTTCTTCGGCGAAACCTCAATGATTCTTGAAACTATCGGAAGAGAGCTTTCTAACGAAGAAGGAATGGTCCTGATTCAGGCCATTGAGCTTAATTCTAAAATCAAGGTCATTTTGTTAAACGAAAACAACGAATTAAAAGATACTAGAATGATGGGACAAATAGACCGCTTCTATAAGGACGATATTTTCGAAAATGCTAAAATTATTAGAGGAAGCGTTATCAAAGAAGAAATCGTTGAATCTGATTCCAGTCTAGTAATTCTTGGTGATGTTAAATCCAAGGCTTCAGTTAAGGCAAAGGGAAATATCATTGTCTTTGGAAGCCTGGAAGGAAAAGCACATGCAGGATATCCTGATAATACAGGCTGCTATATTGTTGCAGGAGATTTATCATCTAAGAATTTACAGATTGGTACTGTGACAGGCGAAATCAAGCTTCAGGAAAAATGGTCTTTACGAGTACGTAAGAAAGCCACTGAGCCAATGGGAATCACAGTGTGGAATAAAGAATTATTAGCTGAGCCTTTATCTAGCGGATTATTAAAAAGGATAAAATAAATGTTTCATAATTATAAATTTAAAAATCTAGATATTAAATTAATAATAGCCGTAATTGCACTTACAATCATTGGTATTTTTGTAATTGGTAGTGCTAACGAGTCAAATCAGCAAAAGCAGATTCTTGGTATGATTTTAGGCGTTTTTGTAATGACTACTATGGCCTTAATTGACTACGATTTCTTACTTCATTTTCACTGGGTATTCTATGGCTTTGTTATAGCTTTACTGCTTTCAGTACTGTTATTCGGTGAAAAAAGTGGTGGTGCTACTAGATGGATTGATGTGGGAATTAGATTTCAGCCTTCTGAATTAGCCAAAATACTTCTTATTCTATTTTTTGCATGGTTTTTTATGATGTACGAAGAGGAGATTAATAAGCCTAAAATTCTGGCTTTTACCCTTTTATTATCAGCACTTCCATTATTTTTAATAGAAAAAGAACCAGATTTGTCTACTACAATTGTCACAATGATGATTATTTGTGTTATGATATTTGTAACAGGACTTAGTTACAAATTAGTAGGAACGGTTTTAGGTGTATCTATTCCATCAATAATCATTTTGTTGATTCTTGTCAGCCGTGAAGGTCAGACAATACTTGATGAATATCAGGGCCTTCGTATTTTAGCCTGGCTAAAGCCTGATAAATATCCATCAAGCTCATATCAGCAACAAAACTCAATCATGGCTATTGGTTCAGGGCAGCTGCTTGGCAAGGGTCTTGGAAACGAAGCCTTTGATTCAGTTAAGAACGGAAATTATATATCTGAACCTCATACTGATTTTATCTTTGCTGTAGCGGGAGAGGAGTTAGGCTTTATCGGTTCGGTAATAATCATCGCTTTAATATTCTTTATTACCATAGAAATCCTTCTTATCGCTAAAAGGGCAAAAGATATTGCTGGAAAATTAATATGTGTTGGAATGGCTGCATTAATTGGCTTCCAAAGTTTTGTTAATATCTGTGTTGTTACAGGACTTATGCCTAATACAGGTTTACCATTGCCATTTGTGAGCTATGGTTTGACATCTCTTGTTACTGTGTATTTTGGTATTGGAATAGTTTTAAATGTTGGTCTTCAATCAAAAAATAATAATGGGAGGCTTTTTTAAATGAATATTGGATTAGTCGCACACGACTCAAAGAAGAAGCTTATGCAGAACTTCTGCATAGCCTACAGAGGAATCCTTAGTAAAAACGAAATTTTTGCTACCGGTACCACAGGACGTTTAGTTGAAGAGGTAACTAATCTTAACGTGCATAAATATTTAGCTGGTCACTTAGGTGGAACCCAGCAGCTTGGCGCGCAAATCGAACAAAACGAAATCGACTTAGTAATCTTTTTAAGAGATCCACTTACAGTGAAATCTCACGAGCCTGATGTAAATAGTATTGTTAGAATCTGTGATGCTAACAATATTCCTCTTGCTACAAATTTAGCAACTGCTGAATTACTTATTAAATCACTTGATAGAGGAGATCTTGAGTGGCGTGAAATGTATAAATAAAATTTCTTCTATCCTTTTGATTTTTTGCATGTCTTTATCATTGGTAGCTTGTAAGGGTACCAACACTGAGTCTGTTGCTACCTACAAAATGTATGATACATCGTCAGTTTATGGCATCACACACAGCATGGCTTCCACTGATGTAGAGATGTTTGCAAAAGATTTATGCGTTGCTGGTACAGAAGATTTAGGAACGTCTGCCGTTGATTCTCAAGTGGCAGGTGCAGCCGGAGCATTTAATTTAACAGACAAGTCTGTTGTTTATGCTCAACAGCTTCACGAAAAAATGTACCCAGCATCTACAACAAAAATCATGACAGCTTATATTGCCTGCCTTGAAGGAAATTTGGATGATTACTATACAGTAAGCGCAAATGCCGTCAAGCAGGATAGTGATTCATCTACAATCAATCTTAAAGAGGGAGATGTTATTTCCTTAAGAGATTTGCTTTACGGACTTATGCTTCGTTCTGGAAATGATGCTGCAATTGCTATTGCCGAAGGACTTTCTGGAGATGTAGAATCATTTGTGGATAAGATGAATAATACCGCCAAATCCATTGGTGCAACAAACACTCATTTCGTTACACCTAACGGATTACATGATGAAAATCACTACACAACAGTTTATGATATGTACCTCATTTTAAATGAGGCCATGAAAAACGAAACTTTTTACACAATCTTCACCGCTAGCAACTATACCGCCAGCTATACTAGTGGAGGTTCTGCAAAAACAGCTGAATGGAACACCACTAATCAATATACAACTGGGAAGATTACAACGCCAAGCGGTTTTACCGTAATAGGCGGAAAAACAGGTACTACAGGTGCTGCAGGATATTGCCTTGTTTTACTATCGGAAAATGAGGACCATGATAAGATTATATCCATTGTATTTAATGCAGATTGCCGCTCTAACTTATATTTATTAATGAACGAAATCCTTAGTAATTATTGTACGTAAATTACTATTTAGGTTTTTATAGTGTTATGCTATGATTAATATATAATAAATTTTAAGGGAGGTATTTGGACATGGTGGAAATTATTTCAGGCGAAAAGGGTAAAGGCAAAACAAAGTACTTACTTGACAAAGTAAACAACGACATCAAAAATGTTGATGGTTCAGTTGTTTACATTGACAAGAATACCAAGCACATGTATGAGCTTGATTCAAAGATTCGTTTGATTAACATGGGGGATTATCCAATCGAATCTTCTGGTGAGTTTCTAGGTTTTCTTAGCGGAGTTTTATCTCAGAATTCCGATATCGAAGAAGTTTTCCTTGATAGTTTTTTGACGGTTTCTAATATAAACGACAACGAAGCGTTGACAGAGGCCCTTGATAAGCTTGATGAAATTTGCAGCATGTTTAGTGTTAAATTCGTATTATCAGTTAGTAAAAATGAAAAAGATTTACCAGAGAATGCGAAGGGAAAGATTATCGTATCTTTATAATAAATAAATCTTAGGGCACGATAACGTGCCCTATAATTATGTATATATGAAAAATAAGAAGAATAACAAAATAATTAAATACCCAAGACAATACCATTTTTCAATCGGATTTATCATTATTGGTGTAATGTTTATTTATATGCTATATCACTTATTTACATACATTACCGCCGATAATATTACAATATATGAGGTTTCGCAGGGCTCTATATCAGCTAATCTGGAATATAATGCACTTGCAATCAGACAAGAACAGGTTATTACAGCAGAAAACAATGGTGACATTTTATACCTTGCTGAGAACTTTGGTAAGGTTGGCGCTAAAACTCAGGTATATGCATTGGATACAACAGGAGAAATCCTATCATCCATAGAAGAATCTACTGCAAAATCTGAAATACAGCTTGATGAAGATTCATATGCGAAATTACAATCAGTGGTTTCTAATTACATGCTAGGCTATGACCCAACTGATTTTATAAAGACATATTCATTTAAAAATGAATTAGAATCTCAGGTAGGACAGCTGTATACAGTTTCTGCAATGGAATCCATGGGAGATGCGCTGCAGTCAGCTATGTCAGCTGGTTCCTTTAGTATTTATAACAGCCCAGTGCCTGGATTAGTTGTATATTCAGTAGATGGATTGGAAGATATTACTGTTGATTCATTTGTATCAGATTCTCTTGATATTTCCAACTATTCTGCGGTTAACCTAAAGGCCCAGGAATCAGTGGTCGCAGGGCAAGCTATATACAAGGTTATCACATCAGATCACTGGAATCTGGTAGTAGAAGTAGATAAGAAATTATACGAATCTCTTCAGGAAGAAAGCTATTTAAAAATAGAATTTTTGGAGGATGAAGTCGAAACCTGGACTACTTTAGATTTTACAGAAAAAGCTGGTAAGTATTACCTTATACTAGGTTTAGATGATTCTATGGACAGATATGCCGATTCAAGATTTGTCCATATTAAAATTATTAATAACAACATAGCAGGTCTTAAGATTCCTAATTCATCAATCGTTGAAAAGGAATTTTACACTATACCAAAGGATTATATGGTACAGGGTAATAATGATGATGACGCTGGATTCTTATTAAAAACTGATAACGGAAATACAGTCATTAATCCTACTGTTTACTATGAAACTGATGACTATTATTATATAGATGGTGAATCGGTATCAAGAGGCGACCGATTCGTAAAGCCTAATTCCAACGAAGAATATGTTATAGGTGCAGATATTGGAAAACTAAAAGGTGTGTTCAATGTAAATAAGGGCTATGCTGTATTTAAGCAGATAGAAATCCTTTATCAAAATGATGATTATTCAATCATCAAAACAGGAACAAGCTACGGTATTTCAATGTACGACCACATTGTTCTTCAGGGAGACGAAGTAGAAGAAAACACAATTATAAATTAGCACTAACAAGGAGCAGCACCCATGAGAAAAGAAGAATTACAGAATAATTTAGCAGATGTAGAAAGAAGAGTAGCAGAGGCTTGCAAGCGTGCAGGTAGAAACAGAGATGAGGTTACTCTTATTGCAGTAAGTAAAACAAAGCCTGTTGAAGATTTACAGGTTATTTATGATGCAGGCATCAGAGAATTCGGCGAAAATAAAGTTCAGGAGCTTACAGGAAAGATTCCTGAGATGCCTGACGATATCAACTGGCATTTAATCGGACATTTACAGAGAAACAAGGTTAAATACATTGTAGATAAGGTAAAGCTCATTCATTCTGTAGATAGCTATAGATTAGCTGAAGAAATAAATATTCAGGCAAAAAAGCATGGCGTAACTGTTCCAATCTTAATCGAGGTTAATGTTGCCAATGAAGAATCTAAATTTGGTGTTAGATACGAAGAGGCAGCAAATTTTCACAAAATAAAGGACTTAGCTGTTGACATAGCTGACGAAAACATTGATAATGTAGATATGGATATTATATCTATGGGAATGACTAATGATTTTGAGGTTGCCATAGAAGAAGGTGCCACACATGTTAGAGTTGGCACAGCTATTTTTGGAGAAAGAAACTATAACATATAGTAAAAGAGGAGTAATACTATGTTTGAAAGAATGTTAGACGCAATGCATCTTAGCGATGATTACGATGACTATGATGACGATGAATTATTCGATGAAGAGGAAGACAAATCCTTCTTTAACAAGTTTTCTAAGAATAACGAAGACGACAGGCGTCCAGCTTTAAACAAGCCCGCTGAAAGAGAATCTAGAGTTTCCAAGCCAGCGCCAAAGATTACACCAATGAGAAATAAGTCGAAAGGAACTGTTATGGAGGTTTGTGTTATTAAACCATCTTCATTTGAGGATGCTAGAGAAATATCTGAAACATTGTTAGCAGAAAGAACTGTTTTGCTTAACATGAAGGGTTTGGATTTAGGAGTTGCCCAGCGTATCATTGATTTTACATGTGGTACTTGCTACGCAATTGATGGTAACCTTCAGAGAATTGAAGATTACATTTTCATCATAACACCTGCAGGAGTTGAGTTATCTGGTGATTTAGCAGGAATCGTAGATGCCTTCGACTTTACAGGAATTCAGACAGGCTTTTAAAATTTACACCAGACTTTAGGGTCTGGTGTTTTTATTTATTAAATTTATTTTATATTTAACTTTTAAGATCTACTTGAATGTATAGCGGAGAATGAAAAATGAAAGACTTGATTATTAATTACGAAGGAAATCCCTGTTATAAGATTTGTTTTAGACCAAGCTTTGATGATTTAATCCAAGTATTTAATTCTGAAGTAAATCATCAATATGATAAGATTTGTATTGTCACCGATTCAAATGTCTCTAAACTATATTTAGATGATGTTATATCATGTTTTAACAATATCAGTGATAAGGTTTTCTCCTTTGTCTTTGAAGCTGGCGAGGCTTCTAAGAATCTTGATACTGTTAACATGTTATATGAACATTTAATTATTAATAAGTTCACTAGAAATTCATTGCTTGTTGCTTTAGGCGGTGGAGTAGTTGGAGATTTAACTGGTTTTGCTGCATCTACATTTTTAAGAGGAATTGATTTTATCCAAATTCCTACAACATTGTTATCCCAGGTAGATAGCTCTGTAGGCGGTAAAACAGGTGTAGATTTTAAAGGTTATAAAAATATGATTGGGGCTTTTTATATGCCTCGTCTTGTATATATGAATATTGGAACCCTTTCCACATTAGATGATAATAACTTTGCATGTGGTATGGGAGAAGTTATAAAAAGCGCTTTGATTGCTGATAAGGATTTTTACGAATGGTTAAAATCTAAGCATGATTTAATATCTTCAAAGAACTATGAAGCCCTTTCTTATGCAGTAAATAAATGCTGCCAGATTAAAGGCCACATAGTAGAAATTGATCCTAAGGAAAAAGGCATTAGAGCTTATCTCAATTTCGGACATACCTTAGGCCACGCAATTGAAAAGCTATGTAACTTTAGTCTAGGTCATGGTCAATGTGTTTCTCTTGGTATGGTAAGTGCCCTATATCTATCTGAAAAGTTAGGGAATATAACTAGTTCAGAAATTTTAGATGCAATTAAAATGCTAAGAGAGTATAATCTACCTGTTGCTGTTCAAGGATTAGATGATTACGATGTTTTAGCAGCATCTAAATCTGATAAAAAGATGGCAGATTCAAAAATCAAATTTATAGTATTAAAAAATATTGGCGAAGCTGATTCCTATATGGATTTTTCAGATGAGGATTTAGTTTTTGCTATAAATAAGGTGTTAGAATAATGTTTTACAGAAAAAAGAAAATTACTTCATTTATTTTTGCATTATCGGTAGTATTAGTATTAATTTTATTTGACCAGTTTACAAAAGACCTTGCTGTTGCATTCCTAATGAATAAGGAAGATGCCGTATTAATACCAGGAGTTCTTCAATTCCATTATTTAGAAAATACTGGAGCAGCTTTTTCGTTACTTCAGGGACAACAGATATTATTTGCGATTATCACTCCAATTTTAATTCTTTTCATTATTTACATGTTATTTATTATGCCAAGAACTAAAAAGTTTAATATACTCAATTATGTATTATTATTCTTAATCGCAGGTGCTATTGGAAATTACATAGATAGAATCATCAATCATTACGTTGTAGATTTTATATATTTCTCTCTAATTGATTTTCCTGTATTTAATGTTGCAGATTGCTATGTGACAGTAAGTGTAATCGTTTTATTTATCTTGGTATTATTCTATTACAAAGATGAAGATTTCGAGGAAATAAAGAAAAACATAAGGATTAGAAAGAATGGATGAATTTAATCTTTCAATTGAAGATTCATCTGATGAAGGTATTCGAATAGACAAATATCTTGCATCAGCACTACCAGAAAAATCACGAAGCTACTATCAAAAAGCCATTGATAGTGGCTTTGTTTTAGTTAATGGAAAACAGGTCAAATCCAAATATCAAACAAAGCTTGGTGATGATATTGTTGTCAGTATCGAACCCGTTAAAGAAATCGATATCCAACCGGAAGATATTCCTATCGAAATTTTATACGAGGATGATGATGTTATTGTTGTAAATAAGCCAAAGGGAATGGTGGTTCATCCTGCTCCAGGCCATTATAGCGGCACTCTTGTAAATGCACTTATGTATCACTGTAAGGATTCATTATCAGGTATCAATGGGGAAATTCGTCCAGGTATTGTGCATCGTATAGATATGAATACCACTGGCTCTCTTTTGGTTTGCAAGAATGATAAAGCTCATAATGATATTGCAGCTCAGATTAAGGTTCATTCCGTTAATAGAATTTACAAGGGAATCGTTGTTGGAAATTTCAAAGAAGAAGAAGGCACAATAAACGCCCGTATTGGCCGAAATCCAAAGGATAGAAAGAAGATGGCTGTAGTAAGTGATGGAAGGGAAGCAATCACTCATTTTAAGGTTTTAGAGCAATTTAAAGGGTATTCATATGTTCAGTTTAAGCTAGAAACTGGTCGTACACATCAAATCCGCGTTCACATGGCCCATATTGGACATCCGTTGCTTGGAGATGACGTATACGGCAAACCTGTTAAGAATTTACAAGGACAAACTCTTCATGCTCAAACTTTAGGCTTTATTCAGCCAACATCTGGGGAATATGTAGAGGTTAACGCACCATTACCTGCATATTTTGAAGATTTGCTTGCAAAATATCGTAAAACTATTTAATCCTTACGATGAAAATCCACTGCATTACGTGCCTGAAGTTTATGCTCATCCTCAATAGCAGCATAGTAGTCGATAGTAGTATTAATATTTTCGTGTCCTAGTACATCTGCTACCAGGCGGATATCGCCGGTTTCGCGATAAAGGGCAGTACCATAGGTACTTCTAAGCTTATGTGGTGTGATTTTCTTGTTTGGAACCACCATTTTAGCGTATTTCTTTACTAAATTCTCAATCGCATCTACACTAATTCGTTTTCCCTGCAAAGAATAGAAGAGAGCAGTTTCATGGCCTTCAACAGGGATAATATATTCCCTTTCACCGTTAATATAGTCTTTTAGGACTTCTGCAACCTCGTCATTGAAATAAATAATATCCTGTCCGCCACCCTTTCGAACGATTGTTAAAGAATTAACATGAAAATCAACGTCAGTTAAATCCAGACCATTACATTCGCTGACACGAATCCCTGTATTAAGCATTAATGTAAGGATTGCCAGGTCGCGGCCACGTGTTTTTTGATTGTATTTGCGTTGGCGTTCAGATGTATAGGCGCTTCCTGAATCAATTGCATTTAAAATGGCCTGAACCTCATAATTGTTCATACGAACGATGTTTTTGTCCTTTTTAAGCTTAGGTAAATCTACAAGCTGCATTGGATCTTTAGTAATATATTCGCGAACAGTTAAGTATTTGTACATACTTCTAAGTGGCGACAGCTTACGGGCAATGGCTCGTTTATTGTTTTCATGTTGCTCACCAACGGTGTTAAGCTCAAGATATCTTTTATATTTTTCAATATCATCAGAAGTAACTTTATTAAGAAGCCCGTAATCAATTTTTTTGACATCGTCCACCTGTAATTCCACATCTGGACCTGCTAAAAATCGAAAGAAGGTAAGCAGGTCATAACAGTATGCAATTAAAGTGCTGGTCTGAGTGGTTTGTTCCTTAGAATAAATATAATCAAGAGCTGGCTTAGGAAGTAGAGCCTGAAGCTCACGTAATTTTACTTTTTGATTTTTTGATTTATCTTTATAGAAATCTGAATCTTTTCCCATAAATAAACCTCCCTTAAAAGATTTGCATTAATAGGATACCACACTTTATGGCATTTTCATATACTATCTATCGGTAAAACAGATATTTATCCGATAGATACGTGCAGCAAAATACTGCTCTCTTTGTCCCCACTTTGATGGAAATTTTACCGTAAATTTTTAATGTAAATGCAAATTTCTTAAAGTTAATGTAAGTTTCTACAGGTAAAAGCAATACATATAGTACTTTTGCATTTAGTTCTAGAAATTATAGGCATAATTAAAGGAGCTAAACCAGCTCCTTATAATATGTTTATTTAGTTAAACAAATTTGAAGTTGTATATGTAAATCAATAGCAATATAACCTGCTATAATCTCTTTTATCATCATCAAAATAAATCGTAGTAAATCCCATTTCAGATGGTTTATCCAAATTAGAAACAGAATTATCAATAAATACGCACTCCTCAGCCTTTAATCCCGACTGTTTTAGAGCCTCTTCAAATATCATTCTTTCAGATTTCCTGCTATGAACATCTGACGATATTATTATCACATCAAACAATCCCTTAAGTGCTGTATTGTTTACAATAGTTTTTATTCTATCAGCTTTATTGTCGGTAATCATTCCAATGAGATACTCATTACGCTTTTCTCTTATATACTCAATTTTCATTCAGGCTTTTTCTGTCGGTTCTTTATAGCTAATATAACTGCGCCAACTCCAGTCAGTACAAGCACAAGTATTCCATAGACCATCACAACAAAAGCACCAACAATAGGTGTCTCAGAATCCGAACTTATAAAATAGTAGTAATAGTATGTGTTAAGTATCATTCCAACAACACACGACAGCATCAATAGCAACGAAGCTAGGAGGTACTCCCTCATGCTTTTTGCCATAAAAACATTCATAATTGCCAATGCTACTGCAACGAGCAGCCATATAGGATTAATACCTTCCATTCCTAGCATATCCCGAATTATAAACAATACCATCGGAATTAGATTTATCCACTTCCAATACTTCATTTTTTCCTCCATAAATTGCGTTTTGTTAATTTAAATTACCTTATAAGCTTATCACATCTCTTTTTTTAATAGATATTATTTTTTAAAAAATTAAAGTTATAAGCTTATAAGTTAAATTAATCCTGCAATTCTTTGCTTAATTACCCAGAAGACATCTTCCTTATCCTTAGTAGAAACCCGGTCGTATAACCTACATCAGGAGATGTATCGATTACAAAGAATTTGCTCTTCCAACACTCTATTAAGTACAGTGCTGACACCTATTTTCACTCCTGCACTGTAATCCAACATCATACTTTACAGTGCCGATACCTATTTTTGCTCCAGCACTGTAATCCAGCTTCATACTTTACAGTGCCAGCACCTTTTTTTGCTCCAGCACTGTAATTCAGCTTCACACTTTACAGTGCAAATGCCCTCATACATAAGCCACACAATAAAAAATCCCAGCCCCAAAAAGGGACTGGGCATAAATCTATTCGCGCAATAACGCACAAATACTGTGTGTTACTTATTTGCGATAGCTGCCTGCGCTTGCGCCGCATCCTACAAATGCAAGAGCAAGAATCATACTAACTATTATTAATGTTCGTTTCATTGATTAATCACCCTTACAAATCATTAGTTATCTTTCTATCGCCATAAAATCCCATTAAAATCAATATCAATGCACTTCCAGCAAGAATTCCATCCATAATGCCGGCTGGCAATAAAAACATCATCAGCGTAATGGTTATTATGCAGATGATTACCGACAGCACTAACCCCCACATTCTATTTTTAAGTAGTCCTATAGCACCAATCAGTCTAATCACACCGTAGATTGCCCCCATAACAATCATCATATAAATGTTATCTTGGAAATATTGAAGCTTGAATTCAAAAAACTTTCCAATATCAAACTTATCATTTCCTAGTAACAACGCAGGTATCATACATAGCACACCAGCAAGTTCCATGAATCCGCCATGAATAATCATGATAATTGCTGCTATCTTATATTTTTTCATAGTTTTTCCTCACCCCATAAACTCGATTTGTCTATGCAACAAATACTTAGATTTTATTTTTTTCCTGTCTTAATGAAATTTATTAACTTTTCTACATCATCAAAATCATCATAGTCTCCATTTACACCTTCTCTATGATAAGTGATTCCTGATTTTTCATTTCGTTCTAAGCAATCTAATAATTCGCTTTCACCATATCTTTTTATAAATAATGTAAATCCATAAGGTTTAATCTTTGCCAGCAATCCTTTTTTACAGTCATCTTCACACTCGAAACAGTGCTCTATTCCTTTTTCTAATGAACATTTTCTGTTATCACACCAATCTTTATCAGGGCAATCGCCTGAATTGCATCCACTACAATGAACATTTTCGCTGCACAAGCAACATGCCAATCCACAACGTGCTATTCCTAACTCTCTTTTCATAATAATTCTTACTTTTCCTACCTTTGAAATAATAAACTATTACCTGTCTATGAATTATTCTTGTCCATCCCTAATAAATGGTGCTGAAATTGTAGCATCTAATAATCCCTTATATGCTCCTACTTTTCTGAATGTATTGCCCATCATTTCTGTGCTTCTGTATTCTCGTATTGCATCCATATCAAAATCAGCATAATACAATCCTTCTGTCATATCATCAGCAAGCACAATTGTATTATCAGTGCAGATACCATTTTTATCCCAGCATATAGGACTATATGCACACGAACAGCCTGCATTGTGTCCATTTGCATTTGCCATTGCTATTCCAACCATGTTTTCATATGCTCTGGTTGACAATGCTTGAATACGAGGTTTCATCGAGCCACAGTCATTAGGTACAAGAATTATCTCTGCACCTTTTAACATAAGCATTCTCGCACTCTCAGGGTATTCCCTATCATAGCAAATCATTATGCCAATTTTTATTCCTTCAAAATCACAGACCTTAAACTCGGTTCCTGCCTCAACATCTTTTTCATCTGCAAAATCACAAGTATGAACTTTTGAATAATTCATTATTATTTTTCCAGACTTATTAATCACAAATGCTGTATTTTGAGGTTTTTCTTTGCCTTTTGTAAATGATGTCAGCACGACACCTATGCTAAGCATCTTGGCTGTGTTGCATACTTTAGCTATAACATCATCTTCACATGATATGCTTTTTTCAAATGTTATTGGAAGATCATAACCTGTTATAAAACATTCCGGAAGAAGCAAAATATCTGCTCCATTTTTTGATGCTTCATGCATATAATAGATTATAGTATCAATATTTTTCTTTATATTCGTATTCTCTGCACGAAACTGTAAAATCGCTACTTTAAAAATCATTTTCCCTTTAACTTTCGATCTGCTTTAAATATTTATTATTAAATATAATCCCTCTAAAAACCTCTACAAATTGTGATTTATCAATGTCTTTATTCTAGTTGATTTGACTATCTAATTAAAGCTTTAATTACCATATTTCCAATATTTGTTTATTAGAATTATACTAATACTGTTCTGCAAATCGATTACCTATAGAATTTGGAGGTAATCACATGAATAATAAACATCT
>CACYLQ010000076.1 GCA_902775195.1 uncultured Pseudobutyrivibrio sp. | reverse complement strand
CAGATACTATGGAATTAAAAGAAATTGCACACATTAAAACAGGCTTCAGTCAGAAATTTGGCATCCCAAGACAGAGCGGTCTTGCGGATGAAATAGGCTACATTGTTTTTACTAAAGAATTCAGAAATCCCACATACATAGAAGGCATCACAGATTACGATTATCTGTGGCTGTTGTGGGGCTTTTCTAAGAACAAGCCATTAGAAGGGGGCACAGTTCGTCCGCCACGCTTAGGTGGTGAAAAGCACATGGGAGTTTTTGCCACCAGAGCACCATACAGGCCTAATAACATCGGTATGTCATCGGTGAAGCTTATCGAGGTAAAGGATACTGAATCAGAGGGAATGGTGTTAGTGGTAAGTGGTGTGGACATGTTAGATGGAACTCCTATCTACGACATCAAACCATATATTCCTTACGCCGATGCTCACCCTGATGCAAAAGGTGGATTTACAGATTCCTTATCAAAGGGCAATCAGGTGCAGGTGGATTTCCCAGAGGAGCTTTTAAACAAGCTTCCAAAGGACCTTCGCCAGTCTGCAATTCAGGTGCTATCACAGGACCCTAGAGCAGGGTATGACAGGGACAAATCCAGAGATTTTAAAATGGCATATCATGGATTTGATATAGTCTTTGTGGCATCTGAAAATGGCCTTGTAGTTACTGCCATAATTAGTAATTCCAAGATTTGACTATAGGTTCCATGATTGATAAAATTATCTTCGAGTGAAATCCACTCTGGAGATGATGTTTATTATGGAAAATGATATTAGACGTAGAAAACATAAAAGAAAAAGAAGGCGCAGTAGGCTTTTCATTCCCGTTGTTGCTGCAGGTGTTGTAGTATGCTCAGGTTTGGTGGCCTACTTTTATTATGATTATTCAAGCCGAGTTTACAAAAACTGCGTTGTAGAACTTGGAACCGAAATATCTCCAGAAGATTTTTTAAAACGAGAAGGACTAAATGTAGAATTTGCTAATGGAAGCGTTTACGACATTAATAGAGCAGGCTCCTACGAAGTAGGAATCAAATGTAAGCCTTACACATATAAATGTACTCTTGATGTGGAGGATACAGTAGCACCCAGCTTATCTGTAAAAGAACTCACTTGTACTAAAAATGAAATTCCAACAGCTAATGATTTTGTTACGGAAGCCAGTGATTTATCTGGGAACGTTAATATCTTTTTTAGCAACGGTATCAGCTTTGATAATTATGGAGACATTCCAGTTACTATTGCTTCAGAGGACCCATCAGGAAATCGTACTGAAGCAGACACGGTGCTGCATTTGGTAGAAGAATATGATATTGTTCCACCTGTCATTGAAGGGCAGCTGGATAAGACTGTTTACGTTGGACAGTCTGTTAGCTTTAAACAGGGAATCACTGTGACAGATAATCAGAATTCTGACACCGAGCTTAAGGTGGACAGCAGCAGAGTTAATCTGGATGTTCCAGGAGAATATCCTATTGAATATATCGCTTCAGATGCCATGGGAAATATGGATTTGAAGGAAGGCGTCATTACTGTAATTGCTGCCGAGCATACAGAGGATGAGGTAAACGAGCTGGCGGATGAGGTATTATCACAAATCATAAAGCCAGACATGTCCGATTACGACAAGGCTCACGCAATTTACGTGTGGGTAAAGGGGAACATGGGCTACAGTGAAAGCGAAGATAGAGGTGATTGGCTGAAGGGAGCCTACGATGGTTTGAAAAATCGTCATGGTGATTGCTACAACTATTTTGCTGTAAGCAAGGCTCTTCTTACCAGGGCCGGTATTAAGAATGAGGATATCGAAATCATTCCAACTGCCACCCGCCATCATTTCTGGAATGTAATAGATTGTGGGGAGGGCTGGAGACATTTCGACACCACACCTCGTACAGATAAGGAATTCAAAGGATTTTATTTAACGGACGAGGAGCTGATGGAATATTCCAACGCCCACTATCGTTCCCACAATTACGACAGAGAAATATATACTTATTTTAATTGAATGAGGCTTCTCCCTCTGGGAGAAGCTGTCAGCGAAGCTGACTGATGAGGGTAAACATGAAAAAATTAGGAATAATCGGTGGCCTGGGCCCAATGGCAACAGCCTATTTCATGCGCCGCATTATCGAAATGACGGACGCCGCCACAGACCAGGACAATATTGAAATGATTATATACAACTGCCCAACCATACCGGACAGAACAGGTTATATCTTAGGAGAAAGCAAAGAAAGTCCTCTTCCTAAGATACTGGATATAGCCCACGAATTGGAGAGGCAGAATATTGATTATATAGCTATGCCATGCATAACAGCCCACTATTTCCATGACCAGATAGCAGACAGCGTATTTGTTCCTGTATCTAATGGAGTGAAAGAGGCTGCAGAATATCTTCATGAAAGAGGTATTAAAAATGTTGGCATAATGGCCACAGATGGAACAGCTCAAATGCATCTTTTTGATTCGGTCTTCAAGGACTACGACATAAAATGCGTCTATCCATCTACAGAATGCCAAAAGCTGGTTATGTCTATCATCTATGATGATGTCAAAGCTGGCCGCAAGGTTGCTATGAAAGAGTTCGAGCTTATCAAAACGGAGCTTCTAGAAGCAGGCGCCGATGTAATAATCTTAGGCTGCACAGAACTATCCATAGTAAAACGGGACCACAACGTAGGAGATAAGGTGCTAGATATCATAGACGTACTAGCCGCCGACTGCGTAAAAAAATGCGCAAAGCTAAGAAAAGAATACGAAGAATTAATAACAAAATAAAAGCCTTCCCCCTCTGGGGGAAGGTGCCCCGAAGGGGCGGATGAGGGAAAAAAATGCAAAACAACGTACTAGACTACTTAAACGAATCTTTAAATCGAGTACCAACCAAAATCGCCTACGCCGATGACGAGGTACAGCTTACTTTTTCAGACGTAAAAAATATCATGGATTCCGTAGG
Organism: uncultured Pseudobutyrivibrio sp.; assembly: GCA_902775195.1. Taxonomy (GTDB): domain Bacteria; phylum Bacillota; class Clostridia; order Lachnospirales; family Lachnospiraceae; genus Pseudobutyrivibrio. The sequence goes on along the minus strand of CACYLQ010000076.1, from coordinate 9,575 downwards.
AACAGGCCTTATTAACAAAGGCTGCAAGCGTGAGCCAGTTATCGTGTTCATGAAAAAGAGTCCAAACACCATCGCAACCTTTTTTGGTGTAATCAATGCAGGCTGCTATTATGTTCCAATCGACAGCGAAATGCCTGCTACAAGAATTAATCTTATTTTAGATAACTGCAAGCCACGTGTAATTATCTGCGATGATAGCACAGTGGAAATCGCAAAAGGCTTTGATTATAAAGCAGACATTGTTCTGTTTTCAGATATCGTAAATACGAAGCCAGATTATGAGGCTCTTTCTCTTGTAAGAAAGAAGGCCATCGATACAGATCCAATCTATATCGTATTTACGTCAGGCTCTACAGGTGTACCAAAGGGTGTATGCGCCTGCCATCGTTCTGTTATCGATTATATCGAGCAGCTATCAGAAACACTTGGCTTCAATGAGGACACTATCTTTGGAAATCAGACACCACTTTATTTTGACGCCTGCCTTAAGGAGCTTTATCCAACTCTCAAATTTGGAGCAACCACATATCTGATTCCACATTCATATTTCATGTTCCCAGTGAAGCTGGTGGAATATATTAATGAGCACAATATTAATACAGTTTGTTGGGTAGTTTCGGCACTTACAATGATTAGTGCCTTTGCTACATTTGATACAGTAAAGCCTACAACACTTCGCACTATCGCATTTGGTAGCGAGGTATTCCCAATCAAGCAGTTTAGATTGTGGAGAGAGGCTTGCCCTGAGGCAAAGTTCTTCAATCTTTACGGCCCTACAGAGGGCACAGGAATGTGCTGCTATTATCCAGTTACTCGCGAGTTCGCTGATGATGAAGTAATCCCAGTAGGCTTCCCATTTAAGAATACAGAAATCCTGTTACTTAAGGATGACAACACATTGGCAGAAGATGGAGAGCAGGGCGAAATCTGTATCCGTGGTACATCAGTTACACTTGGCTACTACAACAACCCAGAAAAGACTAGCGAAGCCTATGTTCAAAATCCTTTGAACACAGCTTATCCAGAAATCATTTACCGCACAGGAGATATGGGTCACATCAACGAATACGGCGAGCTTATATTCCACTCCCGCAAGGATTTCCAGATTAAGCACATGGGACATCGCATCGAGCTTGGAGAAATCGAAGCAAATGTAAATCTTGTGCCAGAGATAAAGCTTTCCGGATGCATCTACGCCAAGGAACAGGGCAAAATCGTCCTTTACTATGTAGGCGACATCACCGAAGGCGACCTTATCAAGGCCCTTAAGACCAAGCTCCCACGCTACATGCTACCTAACAAGGTAAATCGCCTTGAAGAAATGCCATTCACAGCCAACGGAAAAATAGATCGCGTAACGCTTTCTAAAATGTATAATAAATAATATTTTGGAGGATAAAACAATGAACGGACTTACACCCAGAGGTGGATTTCACAACTGCAAAGGATTTAGTGACAGGAGGAATACTTGATTCATTTGATATTGTGTCACTGATTTCGGAGATTAATGAGGAGTTTGATGTTACAATCGGTGCAGCAGAGCTTACACCTGAAAATTTTGCATCAGCAGAGACAATCTATGCTTTGATTAAAGCTAAATTAGATGATGAGGATTAATTAAATGTTATTTACAAGCTACGAATTTTTATTATTTTTATTAGTAGTATTTATAATGTATTATTTGTTGCCAGGAAGGGCCCAGTGGTCCTTCCTGCTTCTTGCAAGTTACGCATTTTATTTTATGTGTGACCCAAGATATTTGATTTTTATTATGGTCACTACAGTGACTACTTTTTTTGCCGCCAAAAAGATTTCCGATAAAAAGGAAAGCTTTGATGCATGGTTTAAAGAGCATAAAAAGGAATATGAAAAGGAAGAAAGAAAAGCCCTAAAAGCTAAGGAGCATGCAGCTGAAAAGAAGATTTTCCTTGCCTGCCTTCTTTTGAACTTAGGTATTCTTGCGGTTACAAAATACACTAATTTTACTATCGCAAATATCAACGGCATTATGGCAAGCTTTGGAAGGCCAGATGGATTCTCCTTCGTGGATTTGATTATCCCAATGGGTATTTCATTCTATACATTCCAGTCTATGGGCTACCTTATTGATGTATTCAATGGCAAGTTCAAGGCTCAGGATAATCTGTTCAAGTTCGCACTTTTTGTATCCTTTTTCCCACAGCTGGTGCAGGGCCCTATCAGTCGTTATGCTGATTTGAGCCAAACTCTTTATGAGGAGCACAAATTCGATTGGAGAACTGTAAGCTTTGGTTTAGAACGAATTCTTTGGGGATTTTTCAAGAAGCTTGTTATTGCAGATAGAATACTTGTGGCTGTTCAGGCAATCATTGCAGATCCAGATACCTATAATGGTTTCTACGCCTTTGCAGGCGCAATGTTCTATGCCTTAGAGCTTTATGCAGATTTTACTGGTGGTATTGATATTACTATCGGTGTGGCCGAGACTATGGGAATCAAGGTTACAGAAAACTTTATTCGCCCATACTTCTCAAAGAACATCAAGGAATACTGGAATAGATGGCACATCACCATGGGAACCTGGTTCACAGATTACATTTTCTATCCTATATCTGCCAGCCAGTTTATGATGAAGCTTTCAAAGAAGAGTAGAGCTCGCCTTGGGAATAATCTTGGTAAGCGTGTACCAGTTTATCTATCCAGCTTTATAGTTTGGTTTACTACAGGTATCTGGCATGGAGCCAGCTGGAACTTCATCGTATGGGGACTTGGTAACTTTGTTGTTATCATGATTTCTCAGGAGCTAGAGCCATTCTACAGATGGTTCCACAGCAAGGTTCACGTAGATGGCACCTTCGGCTGGAGATTGTTCCAGGTAATTAGAACAGTTCTTATCATGTCATCACTTCGTATGTTTGACTGCTACAGAGATGTACCACTTACCTTCAAAATGTTTGGAAGCATCTTTACAGATTCCAGCTTAGCTCAGCTTACACCAGCAGCCTTCACAGGAATGGGCATTACAGGCTTTGACTATGCTGTTGTATTTGTAGGAATGCTTATTCTTATCACAGTAAGCTTAATAGGCCGAAGTGGAAGCGTCCGTGGCAAAATCGCAACCTGCGCCGAACCAGTACGTTTCATCATCTGGTACGGATTATTTATGGCCACCCTAATCTTCGGCGCCTACGGCATCGGATATTCAGCTAGCCAATTCATATATAATCAATTTTAATAATGGAGGCTTCCCCTTGAGGGGAAGCTGTCAGCGAAGCTGACTGATGAGGTGTTTAATGAAAAAATTTATTTCAATTATATTAATACTAGCCATAACCCTAACCGGCATCTTCTTCACCACCAAACTCCTAGAGCCTAAATACATGACAGGCATCCTAGAAGGTGCAATGATAGGCGAATACTACGACGACCCAACAGACCATGATGTGGTTTTCATTGGTGACTGTGAGCTTTATGAAAACATATCACCTGTTTACCTGTGGGAAAATTATGGTATCAATTCGTATATACGCGGCAGCGCTCAACAGCTTATCTGGCAGTCTTATTATCTGGCAGAAGAGACTATTAAAAGAGAGCATCCTGACATGATAGTTTTCAACGTGCTATCAATGAAATATAACGAGCCACAGAACGAGGCCTACAACCGAATGACCATCGATGGCATGAAATGGTCAAAAAGTAAGGTTGGTTCCATTAACGCATCCATGACGGAGGATGAGCATTTCATTGAGTATCTGTTTCCAATATTGCGTTACCACAGCAGATGGAGCGATTTGAACTCAGACGATTTCAAATACCTGCTTCACAGAGATAAGGTTTCCTTCAATGGCTACTACATGCGTGTAGATGTAAAGGAAGCCACAGATGTTCCTGAAGGACGTCCTCTTGCTGATTATCAGTTTGGTGACAATGCTTACTATTATTTGGACAAGCTCACAAAGCTTTGCAAGGACAATGATGTTAAGCTGGTACTGGTAAAAGCACCAACACTTTACCCATATTGGTATGAAGAGTGGGATAAGCAGATGGTAGATTATGCCAAGGAAAATAATCTTACTTATATTAATTTCCTGGAGGCCCAGGATGAAATGGGATTAGATTGGACAAAGGATACCTATGATGGTGGCTTACATCTTAATCTTGCTGGTGCCGAAAAGCTTTCAAAATACTTTGGAGACATTCTTTCAAAGGATATGAAGGTACCAGATAGAAGAGGTGATGCAGCCCTTGAAAAATACTGGAAAACAGTGGAAGCTCGCTATGAGGCAGAAATAGATAGACAGAATACTAATCTTGAGAGATATGGTAACGTACACGGCGAGGATGAGGATTAGTAACAGTTTTTTCACAAGACAATTTGATATTATGGTGTTATACTTTTGTTAAGAATGGTAATTTATGAAATGTGTGTAACGAAAGATTGAGGTGAGTTATATGAAAATTCAATCTAACCCAAATACATCACAATATCAAAACAGTGTTAATCACATGAAAGCTACAGAGGAGCAGCAGAAGAAAAGCTCTAAGGAACTTTCAACAGGTAAGAAGGTAAACTCAGCTGTTGATGATGCAGTTGCACTTGCTATTTCAAAGCAGATTGAAAAAGAAGTTAACAGCTTAAATCAGGGCAGCAAGAACATTTCTTATGGAATAGATGCAACAAATATTGCTGATGGAGCTCTTGCAAATATTTCTGATTCAATGGGCGACATTGAACAGAATACAGTTCGTGCAATGAATGGTCTTTATTCAGAGAGCGACAGAGCTATTCTTCAGGAAGCCAATGAACAATCAGTTGCTACAATTAATCAGACAATCAATCAGGCCCAGTATAACGAAAAGAAGCTTTTAGATGGAAATACTGGTGATATCAATATTTATACAGGCACCGCAAGCTCTACTATTACTGAATCAGACGCCAAATCTGCAGTTGCCGATTTAGAGAATTTTGATGTTTCTCAGGCAGCTGAAAAAATTTCTACAAAGGCACTAGATGATACATATTCCTCACTTAGTTCAATGAGGAGTAAAATCGGGGCAGAAACAAATGGTCTTGAAGCAGCATATAAGGTTAATGGCAATACCGCTGAAAACCTTACTGCAGCTCAGTCTCGCAAGGAAGATGCAGACTTTGCAGATGCAGTGACCAGAATGAAGAATAGTCAGGTTGTAAACCAGGCTCAGAACATGGCTTTGAAGAAACAGATGGATAGCGAGGAAAGCCTAGTAAATAAAATGTTTGAAGTATAATTTTATGAATTGTTACACCCAGGTCGAATTAGACCTGGGTTTTTTTATGTATTTTGTGTAATTTTATACGCTTTAGGAAACTTGTGTCGTATAAAATAGTTTTCATAACAGTTTTTCTGTGCTATAATTACACTCGTGTTATTTTAGAGGGAGGATAATTATTATGAAGAAGCACTGTAAATTTGTTGCGATGGCACTTGCCGGCGCACTTCTTTTTCAGTCAGTATCTCCACTATCAGCACAGGCTGATAATGATGTCTCAGAGACAACCGAAGCTGTTGAAGCTACTACAGAACCTGTAGAGCAGACAGAGTCTACTGAGAACGAAGTAGCTACAGCCGAACCAACAGAAGCTGCTGATGAGGTTGTTGAACCTATCATCGACGAAACAGCTTTAGAATCAGGTGAGGTAGTTACAGCCCCTGTAGAATCTTCAGAGGAAACAGTAGTTACAGAAGAACCTACAGAGGAGACAGTTGAAGAAAAAGAGGAAATCAATCTTGATGAGTTTGAATTGATTGAGCCTGAAGATGGAAAAGATTTCAACGAAGATGGCATTTCAGATTTATACACAAAGCTTTTATGCGACGGTGAAATCCTTACAGCAGATGGCAAAAAGGTATTTGGCAATTATTCTTACGTAGACGTTCAGTCATCTAATGATTTAGATGGTGACGGTCTTCTTAACGGACAGGAAGTGTCTGTTAAGGTCGAGAACGGAAAAGAATATGCAGTACTTAATTCAGACCCAACACTTCTTGACACAGATGGTGATGGTATTAACGATGCAGATGATACAGCACCATTCACAAGAGGTCTTGCAGGTGGTGTAGTTGGTTCTGTCAGACTGGTTGCACGTCATGATGAATCTACTAACAACCCAACACATGGTCACGTATACATTGTTTACACAAGCTACGTAAATGACCTTTATATCTCTATCGATAAGCTTTATGGCTATTACACAACAAATCCAGAATACAAGGATGAGCTCCAGGAAGCAGCACAGCTTGCTGCAGATAATCAGGATGCTACATTTGTATCATGGAGAAGCACAGCAGACGAGATTACAGACGCTAATAAGGCTGACAGACAGAAAGCAGCTAGTGACTTATACACAGAATATATCTTTAACGAGCCATCAAGAGCTACAGTAAAGCTTGACCGTGGCGATTACGTTTCTATCGGTAACTACGGTATGGCCGATAAGAATGACGTAGCTAAGGATTACATGAACAAAGCAATCGTAATGTTCAAGGGACATATCCCTGAGCTTACACAGCTTTGGAACGAGTTCAAGGATGAGAACGTATCTGAAGAATATGTTGCAGAGCACTTCAACGAGATTTTACAGACACTCGGTAACGAGAGCACAGCATTTGTTGATATGGTACTTACAGATCACACAGATGGTGGTGTATTTATCAATCGTGAGCTCTACAACCAGAAGTTAGAGTACGATCAGGGTCCTAACGAAATCATCGAATTAGATGCTACACAGGAACAGACTGATGCAATTCTTCAGAAGTTTGCTGAGGAAAGCTACTTTAACATGTTCACACATAACTGCTCTACAGCAGCAGCTAATGTTTGGAATTCAGTATATGGTATGACAAAGGATGCAGATGGAAACATTTCATACACACCATACTATGTACACTCAGGCGTTCAGGTTACAATTAACGAATGGTCTAAGACATTTAGCTTCCCAGTTATTGTAAAGAACTCTATCAAGAACATGTCTGCACTTAATGGTTATATTGGACCAAAGACATACGTTACTGGTAAATCTGTACAGAACACAACTGGCACAGCTACTAAATACGACACAAGCTCACTTTACAGAAAGAAGGTACAGCCTTCTGAGTCAACAGATGAACCTACAGTTCAGCCAACTAACCCAACTCCATCTAACGGTGGAAACAATAGTGGCTCTAACAGCAGTTCAAACGGATCAAACGGTTCTAGCAACTCAGGAGCTTCTAACTTAAGCGAAGTTTCAACAACACTTACAGCAGCTGCAGGCTTGCAGATTGTTGACGCTGAGGTTCCTACAGCAGCTGCATCAGCTACAGTAGGACAAAGCACAAAGAGAGCTAAGGCAGTTGGTTCAAAGGTAAAGGCATCTGAAGACACTTCTGAAGAAGAGGAAGAAGTTGTTGAAGAGGAAGAGCCAGAAGAAGAGACAACTGAAATCGAAGAAGAGGAAACTCCTCTTGCAGTAGAAGAGAAGGCTGAAGCAGGCTTCCCATGGTATATCATCTTAATCATTGTTGCAATTTGCGCTGTAGCAGGTATTACAGTATATACTAAGAAGAGAGCTAAATAGTTTTTACTTTTACTTTAAGCATAATATTAGTAGTTTATATAGGGCTTTAGGATAATAATCCTAGAGCTCTATTTTTTTAATAAAAAACGTGTTGACAAAGGCAATTAGATTGTGTACAATTTAATCAACCTAAAAGATTGGACGAAATCAATTAGGCTTCCTAAGTTTTATCAAGGAGGTAGTGAGATGGAAAGATATGATATTGCAGTTATCGGAACTGGTCCTGCAGGACTAGAGGCAGCCATCACTGCTAAGGTTAGAAATAAAACAGTCTTATTGCTTGGTCAGAAGGGTTCATCTGATAAGGTAGCTAAGGCACACACTATTCAGAACTATTTAGGTCTTCCTAACGTAGCAGGTGATGCAATGGCAAAGGCATTTTTAGATCATGCCGCATCCATGGGAGTGGAAATCACAGAGGATAAGGTTAACGCAGTTTATTCCATGGGTAAATATTTCGCTATTCAGTGCCACGGTGGTGATTACGAAGCCAGCACAGTTATCGTAGCAGCTGGTATGACAGCTATGAAGCCTTTCCCTGGTGAGATGGAATTCTTAGGCAGAGGCGTTAGCTATTGTGCTACATGTGATGCCGCCCTTTATAAAGGAAAGACAGCTATCATTGTTGCTTACAGTGCAGCAGATGAAGAGGAAGCAGAATTTTTGGCAGAGCGTGCAGATAAGGTATATTACTTACCACAGTACGATTACGCTGGAAAGCTTGGCGGTAACATCGAAGTAACATGTGGCGTTAAGCCAGTATCTATTGCATACGCTGATGGTACAGCTACACTTGAAACTGATGGTGACACCTTCAATGCAGATGGAATATTTATCCTTAGGGAACAGATAGCACCATCTCAGCTTGTTCCAGGACTTACAATGGATGGTAACCATATTGCAGTTGATAGACAGATGAACACTAACATCAAAGGCTTATATGCTTGCGGAGATATTACTGGTGCTCCATATCAGTATATTAAGGCAGCAGGTGAAGGTAATGTTGCAGCGCTTTCAGCTGTTTCATATTTAGCAGAACTTAAGAAGCAAGAGAATTAATTGTTGATTTAATTTGAAAGGAGATATACTATGGTAAAGAAAATTAATCAGGATGAATTTAAGGCACTTGATAAGTCAGGAATTTCAGTTTTGGATTTCAATGCTACATGGTGTGGACCATGTAAAATGCTTGCACCTGTTCTTGAAGAGGTTTCAGAGGAGCTTGATGGCAAGGCAAAATTCTACAGCATTGATACAGATGATAATCCAGATTTAGCTAGAGAATATGGTATAATGAATATTCCTGCAGTAGTTGTTTTAAAGGATGGGGAAAAGGTAGATATGAATGTTGGCTTCGTACCAAAGGAAGCTCTTTCAGATTTCGTGTCTAAAAACTTATAATTAATAGAGGTGAGTTAATATGGGCGATAAATATGATTGCTTAAAAATTTCAAATCAGCTATGCTTTCCACTTTATGCATGCTCAAAGGAGATTGTTAAAAGATACAAGCCATATCTTGATCCAATCGACCTTACATACACACAGTACATCACTATGATGGTAGTATGGGAGGAAGAGGAGATTACAGTTAAGGCTCTTGGCGACAAACTTTTCTTGGATTCCGGCACACTTACACCTGTGCTTAAGAAGCTTGAGCAGAAGGGATATGTTAAGCGAAGCCGTTCAAAGGATGATGAGAGAAATCTTATTATCACTTTGACAAAGGAAGGATTGGAATTAAAAAAGCAGGCATGTGAAATACCTGCTAAAATGGGCAAATGTGTTCAGCTATCGCTTACTGAGACTGAACAGCTTTACGGATTGCTTTATAAGATTTTAGGAAGCTTTCCAGGGGAAGCTTAGTTAGTCGAATAAATCAAATATATCTACATTATCACGAGCTTGAGAAATGACATCGTCTATGAATGAGGCGGTGTCATTTTTTATTGTATCCCAATCGATAATAGTGACATTATCTAAATCGGCATGGGCATTTTC
>CACYLQ010000075.1 GCA_902775195.1 uncultured Pseudobutyrivibrio sp. | reverse complement strand
AAGGCTTATCCAGTTTAATATTAAATATTTTAGGCAATGCAAGATTTCTTGCATTGCCTATTTTTTTTTACTATAATAAATATCTCAATAAAGATAAATGAGGTATGATATGGCAACTACATCAGATTTAATATCTAAGATAAATGAAAAATATGGCAAAATGTCAAAAGGCCAAAAGCTTTTAGCTAACTATATCATTGATAATTATGATAAGGCTGTTTTTCTGACTGCTGCCAAGCTTGGCGAGATGCTTGGAGTATCGGAGTCTACTGTTGTGCGTTTTGCATCCTTCATAGGTTACAAGGGATATCCTGAGTTTCAGCAGGCTTTAGAAGCTCTTGTTCGTGCAAAGCTTAATGCATCTGACAGAATAGAAATCACAAGCGGTGGAATAGAGCAAAATGGAGTGCTTCGCACAGTACTTTCTTCTGATGCTTTAAAAATCAAAAACACCATGGAGACTATTGATGAAGCGGCATTTGAAAATGCAGTGGAATCTATTCTTAATGCAAGACGTATTTACGTTGTTGGTATTAGAACCTGCGCACCTCTTGCATCATTTCTGTCATTTTATCTTAATATGATTTTTGATAATGTGGTTAACCTTCAGACAAGCTCTACATCGGAGCTGTTTGAACAAATGATTCATATAAATGAAAAGGATTGTATTATAGGTATATCATTCCCAAGATATTCCATGAGAACCCTTAAGGCTTTGGAATTTGCCAATAACAGAAGAGCGGATGTTATTACCATCACTGATTCAATCCATTCCCCAATGAACCTATATAGCTCTTGCAACCTTATTGCAGAAAGTGATATGCATGCAGCTGTTGATTCTTTGGTTGCGCCACTTTCTGTAATTAACGCTTTACTTGTTGCATTATGTAATAAGAAGCAGGCTCAGGTGGCAAAGAACCTTGAAATGATAGAAGAGGTTTGGAACAATTATCAGTTCTATGAAAACGATGAAATAGATATGGTGGATGATTCAATCAAAATGTATTATCCAGGAGAAATTTAATGAGTAATGTAATTGTAATAGGTGGCGGCGCTGCTGGAATGATGGCGGCCTATGCTGCAGGAATGTGCGGACATTCTGTAACTCTTTTAGAAAAGAATGAAAAGCTTGGTAAGAAAATCTATATCACAGGAAAAGGCAGATGTAATTTTACAAATGCCTGCAGCGAAGAGGATTTCCTTAAAAATGTAGTTTCTAACCCTAAGTTTTTATATAGTGCAATCTATACCTTTAATTCAGATGCAATGATAGATTTTGTAGAAATGCACGGCACTGAGACAAAGGTTGAAAGAGGAAATAGAGCCTTCCCAGCATCTGATCATGCTTCAGATATTACAAAGGCTCTTAAGAATGCCTTGCAGGAAGTTAATGTTGACATTCAGCTTAACACATCAGTTTCAAAGCTTATCGCATCAGGCGATAGAGTAACTGGCGTGGAGCTTAAGAATAACAAAAAGCTTTCAGCAGATGCAGTTATTCTTTGTACAGGCGGTTTATCATATCAAACTACAGGCTCAACAGGTGATGGGCTTAGATGGGCTAAAAACATAGGCTTAACTGTCACTGACACAAGACCAGCCCTGGTTCCACTTAATACAAAGGAATCATACATTAAAGAAATGCAGGGACTTGCCCTTAAAAATGTTAAGCTTTCTATATTTAATGGCAAAAAGAAGCTTTACGATGAATTTGGGGAAATGCTTTTCACTCATTTTGGTGTTTCAGGTCCACTTGTTCTTTCTGCCAGTTCTATAATAGGAAAGAAGCTTCAGGAGACAGGAGAGCTAAAAGCATATATCGACCTAAAGCCAGCCCTATCCTTTGATGAGCTTGATGCACGAGTTCTAAGAGATTTCAATGATAATATGAACAAGCACTTAAGCTCAGTCTTAAGAGGCTTACTTCCATCTTCAATGGTGCCTGTTGTAATAGACATTTTGGACTTTGATGATATGAGACAAATCAATTCCATTACTAAGGAAGAAAGAACAATTCTTGTTGAATTGCTAAAGGCCTTCCCATTTACTATTACAGGCCTTAGAGAATACAAGGAAGCTATCATTACACAGGGGGGAATATCCATAAAAGATATTGACCCATCAACTATGAAATGTAAAAATATAAATGGATTATCTGTCGCAGGTGAGGTACTTGATTTAGATGCCTTCACTGGTGGCTTTAATCTTCAAATAGCATGGGCTACTGGCTATTTGGCTGGTATTTCAATAGATTAATAATTTGGAGGAATGATATATTATGGCATTTAATGTTGCAATCGATGGTCCTGCAGGAGCGGGAAAATCAACTATAGCAAAAGCGGTAGCTGCTAAGAAGGGATATGTATACGTAGATACAGGTGCTATGTACAGAGCTATGGCTTTATATTTCCTTCGCGAAAATATTAGCAAGGATGACGAAGCAAAGATTTCTGCATCTGTAGATAATATTAAAGTATCTATTAAATACGAGGATGGAGCGCAGCATGTCATTCTTAATGATGAGGATGTTACTGGTCTTATTCGTACAGAAGAAGTAGGAAATATGGCTAGTGCAACTTCTGTTTACAGCGCTGTTCGTACAAAGCTTGTTGCTTTACAGCAGGAGCTTGCAAAGACTACAGACGTAATTATGGATGGAAGAGATATCGGCACTGTAGTATTGCCTAATGCTGATGTTAAGGTTTTCCTTACAGCATCTGTTGCTTGTAGAGCAAAGAGAAGATTTGACGAGCTTACAGCAAAGGGCGTAGAGGCTGACTATGATCAGATTGCAAAGGATATTGAAGAAAGAGATTATAGAGATTCACATAGAGAAATCAGTCCTTTAAAGCAGGCTGATGATGCAATCTTAGTAGATAGCTCAGAAATGACTATCGATGAGGTTGTTAATACTATTATTGATTTATGTAAATAGGTGTCTGACGAGGTATTTTGATGAAGGTTACATTAGCTGAATCAGCTGGCTTTTGCTTTGGGGTGCAAAGAGCAGTTGATGTTGTTAAAAAACAAATAGCAGAAGGCAAGGGTCCTTTATATACTTATGGTCCTATTATTCATAATGAAGAGGTTGTAAAAGACTTTGAGTCTCATGGTGTTTCTGTCATGGATGAGAACAGAACTTCAGATTATGAGCCTGGCACAGTTATTATCCGTTCACACGGCGTAACAAGAGCTGTTGAAGAGGATTTGAAGTCAAAGGGACACAACGTAATAGATGCTACATGTCCTTTTGTTAAGAAAATTCATAGAGCGGTAGATGAACACTCGAAGAATGGCGAATTTATCGTAATTATTGGTAATCCGGATCATCCAGAGGTTAGAGGTATTGTTGGTTGGATAAACGGTGATGCATATACAGTTATTTCAGATGAAAAAGATGCTGAAAACTTTTCAGTTAATTCTGACATTGACGTGTGTATTGTTTCTCAAACCACCTTTAACCATAATAAATTTCAAGAATTAGTTGAAATTATAAAGCAAAAAGGTTATCATATTATTGTTTTGAATACAATATGCGATGCGACTAACAAAAGACAGGTTGAAGCGGCGGATATTGCAGCTTCAGTTGATGCCATGTTAGTTATTGGAAGTAAGAATTCTGACCTTAGTTCCATTGAAAGTGTAGGTATTACCGCAGGGGCATCCACCCCAAACAATATTATTGAGGAGGTTCAAAAGAAATGTCAGAAATGAGTTTTGAACAAATGTTGGAGGAATCATTTAAAACTATACACAATGGAGAGGTAGTAGACGGTACTGTTATTAGCGTTAAGCCAGATGAAATCGTTTTAAATATCGGTTACAAGTCAGATGGTATCATTACACGTTCAGAGTACACAAACGAATCAAATGTTGATCTTACTACTGTAGTTAAAGTTGGTGATCCTTTATCAGCTATCGTAATTAAGGTAAATGATGGTGAAGGACAGGTTCTTCTTTCTTACAAGAGACTTGCTCAGGAAAAGGGCAATGAAAGACTTGCAGAAGCATTCGAGAACGGTGAAGTTCTTACAGCAACTGTTGATAAGGTACTTAAGGGTGGCCTTACAGTAGTTGTAGACGAGGCTAGAGTATTTATTCCTGCTTCATTCGTATCAGATGTATACGAGAAAGACCTTACAAAGTATCAGGGTCAGGAAATCAGTTTTGTTATTACAGAATTCGATCCTAGACGCCGCAGAATCATTGGTAACAGAAAGACACTTCTTGTTGCTGATAGAGCAAAGGCTCAGGAAGAGCTTATGTCTAAGATTGCTGTTGGTCAGGAATTCGAAGGAACAGTTAAGAATGTTAAAGACTTCGGTGCATTCATCGATTTAGGTGGTGCTGATGGTCTTCTTCATATTTCAGAAATGAGCTGGGGCCGTGTTGAGAATCCAACAAAGACTCTTAACGTTGGCGATACAATCAAGGTATTCGTTAAGGAAATCAAGGACGGCAAGATTGCACTTTCTTGCAAGTTTGATAACGAGAATCCATGGAACGGTGCTGCTGAGAAGTACGCAGTTGGTACAGTTGTAAAGGGTAAAGTAGTTCGTATGAAGGACTTCGGTGCTTTCGTAGAGCTTGCTCCTGGTATCGATGCACTTCTTCACGTATCACAGATTTCTAAGGATCGTATCGAGAAGCCTTCAGATGTTCTTACAGTAGGTCAGGATATCGAAGCTAAGGTTGTTGAATTCAACGATGCTGAGAAGAAGATTAGCCTTTCAGTTAAGGCACTTCTTGAGCCAGAGGCATCTGATGATGCTGAGGTTGCTGATGTTAACATCGAAGAAGTAGCTTCTGAGGAGTAATTTAATTAGATTTATTGAGCCATTGGTTATGCCAATGGCTCTTTTTAGTTTATTCTTAGATTAGTAACAATAAAGACACAATTGATTAGTATAATTACATTTAGTTTAGCAGCACAGTATTTATTTTAAATTTTTAGATAGGAGAGACTGTATGGACAATTATGATGCTTTCAAAAAAGAGGTTTACGATCTAACGAAAATTGACTTAAGCTCTTACAAAGAAAAACAGATGAGAAGACGTATAGACTCTTTGGTTACTAAACATAAATGTAAGGAATATCATGAATATGTTGGACTTTTGAAAAATGATAAGGAGGTTTTTGATGAGTTTGTTAACTTCCTTACAATCAACGTATCTGAATTTTATAGAAATCCAGAGCAGTGGGATTTAATGACAAAGGAATTTATTCCTGAGCTTATGAAGCATTCAGGCCAGAATCTCAAGATTTGGAGTGCTGCTTGTTCTACAGGCGATGAGCCATATTCTCTTGTTATGGCATTATCTCAGCATCTTCCTCTTAATAAGATTAAGATTTTTGCAACAGATATCGATAAGCAGGTAATCGCAACTGCTAAGGTTGGACTTTATAATGCTAAGAGTATTGCGGGAGTTCCAGCTGATTTGAAGAAGAAATTTTTTACACCTGTAGGAAATTCGTTCCAGATTAGTGAAGAAGTTAAGCGTTGTGTTGAGTTTAAGGAGCACAATCTTTTAAGAGATGCATATCCTACAAACTATGACATGATAGTTTGTAGAAATGTTCTCATTTATTTTACTGATGAAGCTAAGGATGAAGTATATGCTAAATTTGCAAAATCCTTAAGACAGGGCGGAATCCTATTTATAGGTTCTACCGAGCAGGTAATTAATTATAAGGAACTTGGATATAAGAGACGCTACTCGTTTTATTATGAGAAGGTTTAGTGCTTAAGCATATATCTACAAATTTTAACCAGTAATGTAGGTGTAATATCTGCTATATCTACGTAAGCTTCTTTAGCTTCGTAGGATGGTTTGAAGGTTCTTATTGTTCCAACATCTAATTTTTCAGGAAGGGCAAGGAATTGTCCTTCCTTTTTTATTTTGCAATCAGATCTTTTGGCTGGACGGCGACAGGATTTATCCATGCTTTCGCCTATTGCTTTAGGAATAATAATATCTTCGCTTATAAGATAGTAATAGTTTTTGAAATCAGGCAAGAAGGTGAAAAGCTCACCCTCGAATAGGTTAAGAGTAACGTATATACGATTATTTCTTACTATATAAAGACCGTAATCTCGTTGCTTACTAATCTGATTTGGCAACTCTAAATCAATTTCAATTTCGAATCTAAGCTTTGAATTATCTACAGAATGATTTAAATATCGTAAATCCGTAGTGAGCAATTCTGGGTAAGCTAATATGTCGGTAATAAAAATCATACCTTTAACATCTTCGTAGTTATGTAAAAGAATAAGATTCTTGGATTCCTCGTCACCTGTTAAGGAATAGTGTTGATATACTGGAATAAGCTCGCCACCATTATATTTATCATCTCTATGAAGTCCAAGAAATTCCTCGATGGTTTTTTGCTTATAATTAGGTAAATCAAGAAGACATCTGGCTTTGGTTGAGCGCAGATACATATCTAAATGATGCTTTGACTTAATCTTTGTGCTAAAACTATATTTTCTGCATCTTTCAACTATAAATGATTCGTCAAATCTAGTTGAATTGAACCCAAGAAGCTTACTGTAGCCTTCCATAACTTTTTCAAATTCTTCGATAATTTCTATTTCTTCGGATTCATTTTTTGCAAGTAACTGAGTGATAGTAACAGTGTTTCCTACTCTTGTTGCATACCCAATAAGGTATATAAAGGATTTGCGTGGAGAAAGACCAGTACATTCAATATCAAAAAACAAAGTATCTTCATCAAAATAGATATCGTATATACGGTTAGATTTATCTAACGTATAACTGTTATTTATTATTTCCATGATAAAAAATATCCAATCTAGTGTTATTGTTAAATTTTACACTAAGTTTAACAGTTTGGTATTAAAAAATGTACAAAATAAATGATAAAATTTATCTTTTGTTTATGTGAAAATGCTATAATTTATATATCTAATTAAGTATACGAAAGAGGGGGTAAAATAATGGGCCTTAGAACATTTAAAGGTGGCGTTCATCCTTATGATGGCAAAGAGCTTTCAAAAGAAAAGCCAATCAAGGAAGTATTGCCACAGGGCGAATTGGTTTTTCCTCTGTCTCAGCACATCGGAGCGCCTGCACAGGCTTGTGTTGCTGTAGGAGATACGGTGCTTAGAGGTCAGAAGATAGCAGATGCAGGTGGATTTGTTTCTGCTCCAATTTATTCAAGTGTTTCCGGAACAGTAAGAGCAATTGAACCAAGACGAGTTGCTACTGGAGACATGGTTAATTCTATCGTCATTGTCAGTGACGGTAAATTTATCGAAACCGGTTTTGAGACTTGTAATGATTATGATAGCCTTTCTAACGAGGATATCATCAAAAAGATTCAAGATGCTGGTATCGTCGGTATGGGTGGTGCAGGTTTCCCGACTCACGTCAAATTATCACCTAAGAATCCCGAAAAAATCGAATTTATAATAGCTAACTGTGCAGAATGTGAGCCTTATCTTACTTCTGACTACAGATCTATGGTTGAGGAGCCAAATAAGCTTATCATCGGTATGAAAATCATTCTTAAGCTATTCCCTAATGCAAAGGGTCTTCTTGGTATAGAGGATAACAAGAGTGATGTTATTGCCTCTCTTACACAGCTTACAGCATCAGAGCCTAGAATCGAAGTGGTTCCTTTGATGACTAAATACCCTCAGGGCGGCGAGCGACAGCTTATTAAGGCATGTACAGATAGAGAGATTAATTCAAAAATGCTTCCTGCAGATGCTGGATGTATCGTAGATAATGTTGCTACCATAAATGCAATCTACACAGCTGTAGTTGAAGGTAAGCCTGTTATGGATAGAATCTTCACACTTACAGGTGATTCAGTTATGGAACCTAGAAACTTCCGTATTTGCATCGGAACTAGCTGCAACGAATTAATTGAAGCTGCTGAAGGCTTTGTTAGAGAACCAAAGAAGATTATAGCTGGTGGTCCTATGATGGGATTTGCAGTTATGGATACAGATTTTCCAACTACAAAAACAACTGGTGCACTTCTTTGTTTATCTGAGGATGAAGTTTCAAAGTACGAAACCACTGCCTGCATTAACTGCGGCAGATGTGTTGAAGCTTGTCCTGAAAACTTGATTCCATCTAGACTAGCAAAGTTTTCTGAGCATGATGATAAAGAACAGTTTGAAAGCTGGTATGGTCTTGAATGTATAGAATGTGGAAGCTGTAGCTTTGCTTGTCCTGCAAGAAAGCCATTAGCACAATCTATAAAGACAATGAAGAAGATGGTTCTTGCAGACAAGAGAAAAAAGTAGAAAGGATGGGGTGAAAATTGAGTAATCTATTAAATGTTTCTTCATCTCCACATGTTAGAGCTAAGGATGATACCAGTCGTATCATGCTTTACGTCATTATAGCCCTCATGCCAACTACAATTTTTGGTATTTTTAATTTTGGACTTAGAGCTCTTTTACTTGTGGCTGTATGTATAATCACATGTGTTTTATCTGAGTTTTTATTTGAAAAGGCTGTTGGTAAGAAAAGTACTATAAAAGATCTTAGTGCTGTAGTAACAGGACTTCTTTTAGCACTTAACTTGCCACACACATTGCCGGTATGGCAGGCAGTGTTAGGTTCAGTTTTTGCTATTGTTGTTGTTAAGATGTTGTTCGGAGGATTAGGCCAGAACTTTATGAATCCTGCTTTAGGTGGAAGAGTATTCCTTCTTATTTCTTTTGCAGCTACAATGACAAACTTTGAGTTTGATGGCGTTGCATCAGCTACACCTCTTGCTCTTTTAAAAAACGGAGAAGCTGTTAATACACTAGACATGTTGATTGGTCGTTGCGGTGGTACAATCGGTGAAACAAGCGCACTTTGCATACTACTTGGAGCCATCATACTTATTCTTCTTGGTGTTATTGATTTAACTATTCCTGGAACCTATATTATTACATTTGCTATTTTTATCATTCTTTTTGGTGGACATGGATTTGATGCAACATTTTTAGTTGCTCATCTTTGTGGTGGTGGTTTGATGCTTGGTGCATTCTTCATGGCCACAGATTATGTTACATCTCCAATTACACCAATTGGAAAGGTATTATTTGGTATTTGCCTAGGCGTTCTTACTGGAGTATTTCGTATTTTCGGTAATAGCGCAGAAGGAGTTAGCTACGCTATCATCTTCAGCAACTTACTAGTACCTCTTATTGAAAAGGTTACAGTTCCACGTGCCTTTGGCGTTACAAAGACAAAGAAGGTTAAGGAGGTGAAGTCTAATGAATAAACTTGTTAAAGATGCACTTGTTCTAACATGTATTACAGTTATCGCAGGCTTCGCTCTTGGACTTGTATATGAAATCACCAAAACACCTATAGCTAAAGCCGAGGAAGCAGCCCTTCAGAAGGCTTACCAAACAGTATTTGCCGATGCAAAATCATTTGAAGCTTTGGATGGATTTGACAGTAATGCAGCTACCAAGATAGTGCAGGATGCAGGTTATACTGATGACACAATTGATAATTGCGTTCAGGCACTTGATGCATCTGGTAATCCTTTAGGATATGTAATTACAGTTACATCATCAGCTGGTTATGGTGGCAACATTACATTTTCTGTAGGTATCACTAATGAAAGTGTAATTAATGGATATTCAATCACAAGCATTTCTGAAACTGCTGGTCTTGGTATGAAGGCAAGAGATGAGGGTGAAGGAACCTTCTCATCTCAGTTCATCAACAGAAATGCAGAAATATTCAAGGTAACAAAAACTGGTGCCCACGATTCATCTGAAATCGATGCTATTTCAGCAGCTACAATCACATCAAAGGCTGTTACAAATGGTGTTAATGCTGGAGTCACCTACTTTAATTCATTAGTAGGAGGTGGGGCAAATGAATAAGAATTTAGAAAGACTTTATAACGGACTTTGGAAGGAAAATCCTACATTTGTATTGATGCTTGGTATGTGTCCTACACTTGCTGTAACCACATCAGCTATCAATGGTATAGGAATGGGACTTTCTACAACAGTAGTACTTGTGCTTTCCAACATGATGATTTCTGCACTTCGTAATCTTATTCCTGACAGAGTAAGAATGCCAGCATTCATCGTTGTTGTTGCATCCTTCGTTACAATAGTACAGTTCTTGATGCAGGGCTTTTTGCCTTCACTTTATACATCACTTGGAATCTATATTCCACTTATCGTTGTTAACTGTATTATTTTAGGACGTGCTGAAAGCTATGCTTCTAAGAATCCTGTTATTCCATCTATGTTTGATGGTATAGGAATGGGACTTGGATTTACAGTTGGACTTACTTTAATTGGTATTGTTAGAGAGGTTCTTGGAAATGGCTCAATTTTTGATGTAGCAATCAAACCACTTGATAATTTCCATATTACATTATTTGGTCTTGCACCTGGTGCATTCATCGTACTTGGTTTTTTAGTTGCATTGATGAATGTAGTCAGGAGAAAGATGGAAGAAAAGGGCAGACCTCTTGCTAAGGCACAGGGATGTCTTTCAGGAGATTGTGCTGGTTGTACATTATCTTCAGCTTGTACTGGAAAGGAGGAGAAATAATGAGTTACGTTACAGGACTTATACTTTTACTTGTTGCTTCAGCAATCGTAAACAACGTTGTTCTTTCTCAGTTCCTTGGACTATGTCCTTTCCTTGGTGTTTCAAAAAGAGTTGAAACTGCCGCTGGTATGGGTGGTGCTGTTATATTCGTAATTACGATAGCATCATTTGTTACTTCTATTATTTACAAATTTATTTTGGCTCCAACACATTTTGAATACATGCAGACAATTGTATTCATTCTTGTTATTGCAGCTTTAGTTCAGTTTGTAGAAATGTTTTTAAAGAAGAGTGTGCCATCTCTTTATAGATCACTTGGCGTATATCTTCCTCTTATTACAACAAACTGTGCTGTGCTTGGAACAGCCATTAATAATGTAACAAATAACTACGATATTTTAGAGTCAGTCATAAATGGTTTTGGCGTTGCAGTTGGTTTTACAATTGCAATTGTTATTATGGCTGGTATCCGTGAAAAGATTGAATACAACGACATTCCTGAGACCTTCAAGGGCTCTGCCATTGTCCTTATTACAGCAGGACTTATGGCTATGGCGTTTCTTGGTTTCTCAGGTGTCATTTAAGGAGGTGCTAACATGAGTATAACAGGAATCTTACTGGCAGCTGTTATTGTTGGCGCTACCGGTTGTATCATTGGATTTTTCCTTTGCTTCTCAGCTGAAAAATTTAAGGTTGAGGTTGATCCAAAGGAAGAGGCTGTACTTGGAGTTTTACCTGGAAATAACTGTGGCGGCTGTGGTTATGCGGGCTGTTCAGGTCTTGCTGCTGCCATTGCAAAAGGAGAGGCACCTGTTAATCAGTGTCCTGTAGGTGGAGCACCAGTAGCAGCTCAGATTTCAGAGATCATGGGAGTTGAAGCAGAAGCAGGTGTTAGAAAAGTAGCATTTGTAATGTGCCACGGTACATGCGAAAATGCCGCCCAGCTTTACAAATACACTGGTGTCGAAGATTGTAAGGCTATGGCTTTCGTACCTGGTGGTGGCCCAAAGGCTTGCTCCTATGGATGTATGGGCTTTGGCTCTTGCGTAAAAGCTTGTCCATTTGATGCCATCCACATAGTTGATGGTGTAGCACTTGTAGATAAAGATGCCTGTAAGGCTCTTTGGACATGCGGTTCGTTGCCACAACAACGACAAAGGCAAGGACGTTATGTCTGTCTGCAAGGTTGGATGTATCGGATGCCACAAATGCGAAAAGGTTTGCGAATCTGACGCCATCCACGTTGACGGATTCTTCGCCCACATCGACCAAGACAAATGCACCCGCTGCGGCAAGTGCGCCGAAGCATGCCCTCGTCACATAATACTATAGGTTATATAAACTTTACGAAAACCACCCGTTACGGTAACAAGCGGGTGGTTTTTTATTTTTCCGTGCTCCCGCAGGCCACCTCCCATTGCAGTCAAGGGAACCTCCCTAAAGGGTCCCTCCTTAACTACATGGGGCCCTCCTGCTCGCGCTCGCCAAGGTTGAGTATCCACCCGCTGGCTAGCCTCAGCGTAACGTAAGAAAGACACCAAGTAGGTAACAAGCTATAATATTTCTTAAGCGAAGCATTCTAGCTGAGCGTAGAAATATTATGCTTGTTGCCGTAACGGGTGTCTTTCGTAGGGGTTAGATACACTTGCGTAAGACGGGGGATAGTGGTATGATTAGACGGATTATAGACGGAGAGAATGCCATGTACGGACGAGATTTTAGTGAAAAAAAGCGAGTTATTGTAAAGGTTGGTTCTTCCACCATAACACATGAGGCGACGGGTAACATTGATTATACCAAGCTGGAACGTTTGGTTCGTCAGCTGTGCGATTTGAGGGCACAGGGTAAGGATGTTTGCCTTGTTTCTTCTGGTGCGATTGCCGTTGGGCGATATGCTATAGGACTTAAGGAAAGACCTTCAGATTTGGCTACAAAGCAGGCTTGTGCTTCTATTGGGCAGGCTTATTTGATGTCTGTTTATCAGAAGCTGTTTTCGGAATATAATCAAAAGGCTGGTCAGATTCTTATGACTAAGAAGACTATGACTGATCCTGAATCAAGGGAGAATGCCAAGAATACCTTTGAGGAGCTTTTTGCACTTGGTGTTATTCCTGTTGTAAATGAGAACGATACAGTTGCCACACATGAAATTCAGTTTGGCGATAACGATTCTCTGTCAGCTATAGTTGCTGCATTGGTAAAGGCTGATGCGCTTATCTTGTTATCTGATATTGATGGCCTTTACACAGATAACCCAAATACTAATCCAGATGCGCAGTTTGTTCCTGTAGTTGAGAACATTGATGCTGTTGTAGATATGGCTAGCGAAGATAGTACTTCTAATGTTGGTACAGGCGGCATGACTGCAAAGCTTAGAGCTGCTCAGATTGCTACATATTCTGGTGCGGATATGGTTATTACTAATGGTAAACATATAGGAAATATTCATCGTATTTTCGAAAATAAAGATAAGGGCACACTTTTTGTTGCAAACAAAAGAGATGATGTCCGTGTATTAGATTTGTTAGAGGATTAATTATGATTACAGAGAAAGATATTGCAAGAATTAACGAGTTATACCATAAAAGTAAGGCAGAAGGCCTTACAGATGCTGAAAAGGAAGAGCAGGCTGCTCTTAGAAAAGCTTATATTGCTGCTATCAGAGGCAACATTAGAGCTCAGCTTAACAATATTGACTTAGTTGATGAAAAAGGTAATGTAGAAAATCTTGGCGAAAAATATGGAAAGGTATCAAAGTAGTAAAGAACTTAGATTAACATATAAACAGCTTAGAGATGAAGCTCCTACAGATTTACGAAATAGTAAATCGAGGGATATCGTATCATATGTTTTGGCTCTTTTAGAATCTGATTTTAAAGGAGCTAATATTTTTTTATGTTATTATCCCTTTGGTTCTGAAATAGATTTACTTCCCCTTTATGAAAAGCTATTAGATGAAGGAAAGTCACTATATTTTCCAATTTCTGATACTAAAAATCATTTGCTACATTTTTATCAAATATTCGATTTGAAAAAGGATTTTCATGTAGGCGCCTATAATATTTTGGAGCCTAATGATACCTTAAAGGCTTTTGAATACGATATAAATCAACATATCATTTGTGTCACCCCGGGATTAATTTTTGATAGAGCTTTTAATAGAATAGGCTATGGTGCAGGCTTTTATGATAGATTTTTATCTGATAAACCAAGTGTTATTAAAATGGCACCATGTTTTGAAAGTCATCTATTGGCTTCCATTCCATCACAGGCCCATGATATTAAAATGGATATAATTATTACTGAAAATGAAGTGCTGAAAGGAGATAAGCTATGACACTAATCGAACTTGCTACAAAGGCTAAAGAGGCAAAATACAAGGTTGCTTTACTTCCCACAGATGTTAAAAACAAAGCCATACTTGCTGTTGCCGATGCACTGGTTTCAAATAGTAGCACTATTATTTCTGCTAATTCTATTGATATGGAAAATGGTGTTAAAAAGGGCTTATCTCAAGGCTTACTTGATAGATTAAAGCTTGATGAAGACCGTATCAAAGGTATGGCAGAAGGACTTCGTCAGGTAGTTGAATTAGATGACCCAATCGGGAAAATCACTGAAAGTTGGGAACGCCCTAACGGCCTTAAGATTTCCAAAAGATTAGTTCCAATCGGTGTTGTTGGAGTTATCTACGAGGCCAGACCAAATGTTACAGCTGATGTATTTGGCCTTTGCTTTAAAACTGGTAATTCCGTTATTTTAAAGGGTGGTAGCGATGCCTTAGAATCAAACAAGGCTATCGTAAAAGTTATAAAGGATGCTCTTATAAAGGAAAATGTTCCTGTAGATGCAATCACCCTTATAGAGGATACCACCAGAGAATCTACTAATCAGCTTATGCGAATGAATGATTATGTAGATGTGCTGATTCCTCGTGGCGGCGCTGGTCTTATTAAATCAGTTGTAGAGAATGCATCAGTTCCAGTAATTGAGACAGGCTCCGGCAATTGTCACATCTATGTAGATCATGTTGCTGATATTGATATGGCAATAAATATTATCGTAAATGCGAAGACACAGCGTATTGGTGTTTGTAATGCCTGCGAATCTTTAGTTATTCATGAAGATATTGCCTCAGAGCTTCTTCCAAAGCTTACAAAGGCATTAAAGGAACACGGTGTTCAGATTTTTGCTGATGAAAAAGCAAAATCTCTTATGGAAGGCGCAGAGCCTGCTACAGAAAAAGATTTTGCTACTGAATATTTAGATTACATCATTTCAGTAAAAACAGTTTCATCTGTAGAAGAGGCCATTGAACATATCAATAAATACAATACAGGCCATTCAGAGTCAATCATCACAAAGGATGATGTTAATGCGAACAAGTTTTTAGATGGTATTGATGCTGCTTGTGTTTACGTTAATGCATCCACAAGATTTACAGATGGATTTGAATTTGGCTTTGGTGCTGAAATAGGTATTAGCACTCAAAAGCTACACGCCAGAGGTCCAATGGGACTTCTTGCTCTTACAAGTTACAAATACACAATCCATGGAAATGGACAGGTTAGAAAATAAAAGATAGATAGGAATTAAAATGAGTATTACAGATTTATTAAACAATGCTCCAACAGAGGAGCCAGAGCGTCAGTATTATTTCATAGCTGAGGCAAAGAAGATTATCGAAAAGAAGGAGCTGGAGCTTGGTAGAAAGCTTACTTGCTGCGTAACAACCTTTGGTTGCCAGATGAACGCCAGAGATTCTGAAAAGCTTCTTGGTGTTTTAAAGGAAATCGGATATGTAGAAACTGAAAGCGAGAACGCAGATTTTGTAATCTACAACACCTGTACCGTCAGAGAAAATGCCAATAACAAGGTTTATGGACATCTTGGTATTCTTCATGGCTACAAGAAAAAGAACAAGGATATGATGATTGGTCTTTGCGGCTGCATGATGCAGGAGCCTTCTGTTATCGAGCATCTTCAGAGCAATTATAAGTTTGTAGATTTGATTTTTGGTACTCATAATCTATACAAGTTTGCTGAATTATTTACAACAGCACTTCTTAACAAGAAGGGCATGATTATCGATATTTGGAAGGATACAGACAAAATCGTTGAAAATCTTCCAATTTCACGTAAGTATCCATTCAAGTCTGGTGTAAATATCAGCTTTGGCTGCAACAACTTCTGTACATATTGCATTGTTCCTTATGTACGTGGTCGTGAGCGTTCTAGAAAGCCAGAGGATATTGTAAACGAAATCAAGGCTTTGGTAGCAGATGGTGTAGTTGAAGTCATGCTACTTGGTCAGAATGTTAACTCTTACGGCGTAGGACTTGAGGAAAAGGTTACCTTTGCAGATTTACTTCGCATGGTTAACGATATCGAGGGACTTAAGCGAATCCGCTTTATGACACCTCATCCAAAGGATTTATCAGATGATTTAATCGAGGCTATGGCTACACTTCCAAAGGTTTGCCA
>CACYLQ010000074.1 GCA_902775195.1 uncultured Pseudobutyrivibrio sp. | reverse complement strand
CCATCGCCAAGGAGTCCGCCCCATTCGATACCCTGACCGATAGCGAAGATGATGTGCTTGCACTCTACAGTCATAGTCTCGTTTTCATCGTACTGTGGATTGAACTTGCCTTCAGCATCCTTAACCGATGTACACTTCTTGAATACGATACCAGATACGTTGCCCTCAGCATCCTTAAGGATTTCCTTTGGACCCCAACCATTGTTGATTGCGATGTCTTCTTCAAGTGTCTCTGTGATTTCTGAGTTGTTAGCTGGCATCTCATCTCTAGACTCAAGACAGAACATCTGTGGGTTGCCTGCACCAAATCTAGCAGCTGTACGTACGCAGTCGATAGCAACGTTACCACCACCGACAACTACTACGTTTCCATCCATCTTCTGGCTCTGGTCTTCAAGTGCCTTATGAAGGAATGTAACAGCGATGTCGATACCGTCCTTTGCATCTGTTCCAGGGATTGGTGGAATCTTTCCGCCCTGGCAACCGATTGCTACGTAGAATGCCTTGTAGCCCTGTGCGCGAAGCTCATCAAGAGTGATGTCCTTACCAACTTCAACGTTGCATTTAATCTCTACGCCAAGCTGACGGATAACGTCGATTTCAGCCTCAACAACATCCTTCTCAAGCTTCCATGTTGGGATACCCCATGTGAGCATACCACCTGGACGGCTGTTCTTTTCGAATACTGTTGGCTTGTACCCCTTTGTTGCAAGGTAGTAAGCGCAAGAAAGACCTGCAGGACCTGCACCAATGATAGCAATCTTGTCATCCCACTGTGTTAAGCGGTTTGAAGGGATATCGATTGGTGGAATGTATCTTGTCTCAGCGTGAAGATCGCGCTCAGCAATAAACTTCTTAATATCATCGATAGCAACTGGTGCATCGATTGTTCCACGAGTACAAGCAGCCTCGCATCTCTTGTTACATACACGACCGCAGATAGCTGGGAATGGGTTGTCCTTCTTGATAAGAGCAAGAGCATCCTCATATCTGCCTTCCTTAGCCATGTTTACATAACCCTGAACAGAAACGTGTGCAGGACAAGCTACCTTACATGGAGCTGTACCTGTTTCGTAGCAGTTCTTACGGTTGTTATCACGATAATCCTCATCGTATTTATCCTTGCCCCAGTGAACTCTGTCTGGAAGAACTACCTTTGGATACTCTACCTGTGAGCCGTCCTTCTTGCAAAGCTTCTGGCCAAGCTTAACTGCACCAGCTGGGCAGTACTCTACACACTTACCACAAGCAACACACTTCTCTGCCTCTACGTGAGCTGTGTAAGCTGAACGTGACATGTTAGGTGTGTTGAAAAGCTGTGATGTACGAAGTGCGTTACAAATATTTACGTTACAGTTGCAAAGACCGAAAATCTTGTTTTCGCCATCGATGTTTGTAATCTGGTGGACGTAACCAAGTGTCTCAGCACGCTCAACGATACGCATAGCCTCCTCGTATGTGATATCGTGACCCTTACCAGTCTCACGGCAGTAATCAGCGAAATCACCAAGACCAATACACCAGTTCATCTCGTCATCACCGCAACCTTCTTCAAGGCAAGCACGTGATACACGGCATGAACACTGGCCTACACCGATGTGTCCTTCGTATTTCTTGAGCCAGTATGAAATCTGCTCGAGGTCAAGCTTCTCGTTTTCGAACTCGATAGCCTTCTCAACAGGGATAACGTGCATACCTACACCAGCGCCTCCTGGTGGGATAAGATGTGTAAGACCATCAAGTGGTAAATATGTCATTCTCTCGAAGAATGATGCAACAGCTGGATGCTGCTTTAATCTATTGTTTGAACGCTCACCTGGAACTGACTCTTCCATGTTGAAAAGCTCTGCAGAACCTGGAACGAAGATAGGAAGTGTGTATCTTCTTTCTGACTGTGGAGCTGTACGTCCGTTGTGATCGTAGTGGTTACCATAATCGTACTCTAAAAGTCCGATATAGCTCATATCATCAAGTAACTTCTGGAAAGCCTCTTTATCCTTAGCCTTCTCAGGATTCATTTTGCAGAGATCCTCAAATGTATAGTGGTGACGAACCTTCATTGTAAGACCAACTTCAGCCATCTCCTCTGTTACGATTTCTGCAAGACCCCAGTACTCTGGGTCCTCAACCTTTACGCCAAACATCTTGTGTGGCATAACGTCTGTAATCTTTCTTCCAAGCTCGATAATCTTTTTGCTTGGCTCCTTATCCCCCATGTGTGGTGGGATAATTGCTTTACTCATTTCTGGCATTATTAATACTCCCTTTCTTTCTTTAATTCCTGGAAATGTAGTTCACGAAGACCCTCGACTTCGTCGCAAACTTTTTGGAGTGAGCACGAACCACAATCCATCATCACATTCTTGAAGATATGATCTATCGTGCCAGTGATATCTTCAAGATGCTTTGCCTGTTCTGATAGTGATTTATAATCAAAATCAGGGGCTGTTATAAATATGAGCTTTACAGCTTCAATATTTTTGTTTTCATGGTAGGTATCTAAGAACAGCTTGCCAACCTTGGCGAAGTTTAGGCCCTTATCAAGAGCAGCTTTGCCGACACGAACCGGTTCTCTGTTGTTTGATGCAGAGATACGTGTCATATAACCCTTTGGATTAATGTGATACCTAACGTATTCGATTTTTCTAATCGCATTGTAGAGTGTGTTACCATCACCAAGACTATCCTCGGCAACCTTTACAAGAGCAATTCTTGCGTAAGGCGTGTCAGCCTTTATTTCATCAAGGTCTGGTCCAATCAGCATGACTTCATCCGTATTTACGAATTCATCGTTGCAAGTAACAGCCATACCGCTTACTGCAGGAAATGTTCCCCCACCAAGCTCGTAGGCCATATCTGCCCTGAGGATAAGATTGTGGTCGCCCACATCTTTCCAAGTGGCATTTACGATATCAAGCTTTTTCGCCGAAGTCATATCAATACCAGCTAACAACTCCTTAATGCTTTCATCATATAGCTTCATCGATTATATCTTTCTATTTCTCTTAATCTTATCGTAGTGCTTCTCTAAAAGAGGCTGAATGGCGCTTGTGAGCTTCATGTCTAGGTTGAAGAAATATACGATTAATGAAAGTACAAACAAGCATATAAATACGATTGCGATAATTAATAAAATTTTTAACATAGTTTTTCCCTCATCCGCCCCTTCGGGGCACCTTCCCCCAGAGGGGGAAGGCTATTTATTACCTTTTTGTCTTGCAAATTCTGCGGCGCCGAGTGCTCCCATAAGCTGTGGGTCGATTGGAAGGTCGATTACCTTGAGCTTAAGTACCTGCTCGATGGCAGCCTTGAGGCCTGCGTTCTTTGCACATCCACCTGTAAGTGTAATCTTATCTGTTGCACCAGCTTTCTTTGACATTACAAAGCATCTCTTTGCAACTGAAAGCTCGATACCTGCTGCGATTTCATCCATTGGCTTGCCCTCACCAACAAGTGAGATAACCTCTGACTCAGCGAATACTGTACACTGAGCAGTAATTGGAATAACATTTTTAGCCTTAAGAGAAAGACATGAGAACTCGTCTAAATCCATCTCGAATGCTCTAGCCATTGCCTCGAAGAAACGACCTGTACCTGCGGCACACTTATCGTTCATGGCAAAGTTTAAAACTGTTCCATCAACATCAACGGCGATACCCTTAACGTCCTGTCCACCGATATCGATGATTGCCTTTACCTCTGGGTCAGCTACGTGTACGCCCATAGCGTGGCAGCTAATCTCTGAGATATTCTCATCTGCAAAAGGAACCTTGTTGCGGCCATAACCTGTACCTACAAGATATGTTAAATCCTTTGCGCTATTTAAATCTGGTACCTGTGCCACGACCTGATCAAGGGCGTCCTGGCAAGATAACACTGCGTTTATACGGCTCTTTAAAGTGACGTTTGCTACCATTTTGCCGTTTTCATCTATAATGACACATTTAGTATAAGTACTTCCTGAGTCACATCCACCAAAATATTTCATGTTTCTATTCTCCTTAATATATTACCCTCATCCGTCAGCTGCGCTGACACCTTCCCCCAGAGGGGGAAGGCATTACCAAAGGTTTGTGTCATCATAATCTTCTAACGAAGGATCAAGTGGTTCCTCGCGCAATACGCTTCGCATGTAGCGGTTTACGTCTTGGCGAAGGTTTTTACGTGGGATGACACGTGGGTCGTAGAGGTCATGGTTTACCCAAACTAATTTGATGCCATGCTCTCTAGCCTGCTGCTCAAACATTCCGTGCATACCATCGAGGGCCTTGCAGGCGATGTGCTCCCAAAGGATAACCATATCTGCATTGAACTCCTCGCAATATCTCCAAAGGTCGTTAAGAAGTACTTCGTAACCACCGTGTGTACGGTTTCTCATAATCATGTTCTCGTACTGGTGAGCCATGTCGTAGATGGCCTGTTCCTTATCATCCTCTGAAATAGGATCAAGGGAAACCATTGTAAGCATATCGAACATTGGAAGAATTCCCCAACAGTTCAAAAGCCATGCTACGAAATCGGTATAGAACTGAGACTGAACGCCCCAGATAATAGCACGATGACGATACTCCTTAGCAAGCATTGTCTTTTTATTATACGCCTCTGTAGCCCATTTAGTAATCTTTTTATCAAGCTCTGCAAATGCAGGAACCTTACCGGCAATGGCCATGTATTCTGTCTCACGATAAAGAAGAATGTTGTTACCAACTACCTGTGGGTAATCTGTCTTTGTAAGCTCAAGCCATTCTGTACATTCCCTAGCACCGATGTTGATACGCTTTGCACATTCGAAATAGTAATCCCAATCGAACTTCTCACCTGTCTGCTCCTCGATAAATGCGATGGCATTTCTAACTTCCTGAGCTGCATACTCCTGAACGCCAGCCTCTGTATGACGAAGTGGTGTTGCAAGCTGATGTACTGGAATGCCGTTACGCTCCAAAGCTCTTGAAATAACACCATTTCCCATAAGTGAACCATCACATGTAGTGTTACACTGAACAGCACACTTACCAAAGATTGGCATATCTCCATCGATACAAATACCTGCCTCTGATGCAGGCATAGGGCAAACATCACCTGGCATACCACATTCCTGAACAACGTCCAAGTAATGAGTCATAGCGTCTCCCTGAAGAAGAACGCATACATAACAGCTGGCTGTTTCCCAGCTAAGTCCCTCAAGATTAGGGAAACCACACATGATGTTTGTCATTTCGTTTTCATCCATAAGGACTACATGCTTTGACTTTTCTGGGCTGGCACCAAGGTTTCTATCCATTGAAAAAATCTTTGTAAGAAGCTTTGCAACGTCTGATGCAACCAAATCGTACTCCTCACGACAGATACGAAGCTGTGTTCCACGAAGTCCCATGGAATGCTTATCAATCATCATTGGAACTGCTAAATAGTTAAGCATCCAACGATATCTGAAAAATCCCTTTACGTTCTTTGGATGGAGCATGAATTTACCAAGCATGGCAATGATGCCAAGCCATCTTGTGTAATCGTACCAAGTATCCTTGATACCTCTCCATTCACGATGCTTAAATACTTTTTTATCACCGCTATAAAGCTCGCCTAACTTTGAGCTACCAACTGCTTTTCCCATTAGTGCTTACCTCCTTGGATTTTCTTGATTTCGATACTCTCCACGAAGGCCTGGACACGGGTACGAATCTGTCCTGAATTACCCACAGCATAAGGTCTATCGATTGTAAGTACAGGATAACCATATTCTTCTCTAAGTACGTGGCTTCCTACCATTCTTTCATAAGCCCATGGGTCACAGAACTTCATCTGCTCGTAGATGATTCCATCTGCCTTGTATTCCTTGGCAATCTCATCAACATACTCACGTCTTCTATTCATCTTTGGTGTATCCATGTGACGTGGGCACATGCATGTCATCATGTAATGACGGCAAATCTGAGTGAGAACATCCTCATCATCATTAAGGATGATTTCCTCGCGGCCTGGTAATGAACCGAAGCAGAATCTGTCGGCGCATACGTAAGCACCTGAATCCTCGATAAGCTTAATCATATCGATATCATCAATTTCAGAACCAACAACTGCTACTCTTGCGCGGAAATGATTCTTCTCATCAGGCACACGATTTTTAACCTCTTCAAGAGTTTCCTCAAGCTTCTCAAGAAGTAAATCCTGAGGGCATACGTAAGTACACATGCAGATGACATGGAACTCATAGCCTGTAATACGAGGATTTTCCTCTTTTCTGAAATTACCAAGCTGTGTAATGATTCGGCAAATCTTGTTGTGGTCTTCAACTGCCTTGCGAAGGGCTTCGTCGCTGATATCGATGCCAAACTTCTCATGAAGCGGCTCTAATATCTTTGAACGACACTGACCAACATAAAGATTAAGACCGTTCTCATCAGCCTTCATAGGAACCTCAAGATACTGATAGAAGAATTTCTCCTTCTCGTTTATCTTTAAAAGCTCCATATTTTCAACACAGCGGTTAATCATTGTACAACCGTCTGGGGCAATAAGGCAGTCTAAGAACTGATAGCCACCCTCGATTGCTCTTTCAAGTAATGCACGTGAATATTCGCACAAAAAACTAGTCAAGTAATAGGTTCCCATTTCCATGGAACCTGTTCTTGGCGCGCGAAGTCTCACGGTAAAAGCATTACCTAAATTCATGAGAACCTCTGGAATCTGATAACAAACGCTACCGACACAGACTCTGCCAGAAGCCTGGGCCTCGCGGACCAAATCATTATCAGCATCCATAAGCAAATTCTCAAAATAAATAAGATGCTTTAAATCCTTCATTATTTAGTTCTCCCTTTACATATAATCCGCTAGATAGTCGTAAATCTTCTAAACCCGATGGATTTAGAGAATTCCTAGCTTATTCAACGCGGCGCGTAGGCCGGTTACGATGGCGGTGTCGTCGGCGATGCCAAGGACCGATTTGCCCTTAAGGTCACATTCAGTGAGGTTAGCATCTGCTGGTATCCAGCCAAGTAGAGGAATATCGCCAAGGTCCATATATTCAAGAACTTCCTCAGATGGGACACGGTTTACTACAGCACCGATTTTGTCGTACATAACTAAATCATCTGCAACATTTTTAATTGTCTTGATAACTCCGCAACCCTTCTTGCTGGAATCTGTGATGAGCATAAGATGAGTTACTTTTTCCATAACACGTCTGTTGATTTGCTCGATTCCGGCTTCTCCATCGATTACGATATAATCAAAGTTGTCTGAAATTGAAGCGATTACTTCTTTTAGATAAGTATTGATTTTACAATAGCAGCCAGCAGCCTCTGGGCGACCAATTGCAATAAAAGAAAAGCCATCCATTTCTACCATGCAATCAAAAATGCGATATCTGGCTTCGCCAAGTACTTCTACTGTGGCTTTAGTATCGCCTGATTCTGCAGCTTCAACAGCCTCTTTTCTGATATCATCCAGAGTGAGAGTAGGCTCCACTCCAAGGGCTGTAGAAAGTCCAACAGCAGGATCAGCATCAATTGCAAGAATCTTCTTGTCTGGATAGGCTTCTACTAATAACTTGACCATTACGGCAGCAAGTGAAGTTTTACCTACTCCACCTTTACCAGCAACAGCCAACACTATAGGTTTGTTTTCCATTACTAATTATTTCTCCCTTTAATTACTCCTGGCAATTGATAAAAATTTATCAATCGCCGTATTCCATTCTAGCATATATACATGCAAAAAATAAAGGGTGAAAAGCAGGCCCTGAGAAAATTTTGGGGTATTGTCCAAATAATCTCAGGGCCTATATGATAATCTGCACAAGTACTCTACAATGCTGTAAAATAGGGTATTTGTGGGCATTTTATATATTCTAGGTATTATTCTTCTGTCTGTAGTTTCTTGGTCATATATGTGATGAGCATATCTAGTCCTGCAGCGTTTTCACCACCACGTGGGATGATGATATCGGCATGCTTCTTAGATGGTTCAACAAATTCTTCGTGCATAGGTTTTACTGTCTTTGAATACTGGTCGATGATTGATTCGATGCTTCTGCCTCTTTCAATCATATCACGCTTGATACGACGCATAAGTCTTTCATCTGCATCAGTATCAACGAAAATCTTAATATCCATCAAATCGCGAAACATAATCGTACACTGGCATGTCGATTGCATAGCCCTTTATAAGCTTTCTAACATCCTCTGCCATTCTATCAGATTCAAATGAATCTGGATGGTCATAGTTAAGCTGACTACGCTCCTCAAAAGACATTTCAGGATGTGCTTTGTAGTAAGCATCATGGCTGATAACAGCGATATCCTCTCCAAAAAAATCCTGCAATTTGTTGATGATTGTTGTCTTGCCTGAAGCAGAACCTCCTGCTACACCAAGTACACAAATTTTCTCTGACATAAATATACTCCTTATGGTTTAAAACGTTTGAAACCCTCACCATACACTGCCTTTGATTCCATTATGACAATAAATGCATCTACATCAATCTTTTTTGCGACACGATTAACCTGATACATCTGCTTGTCAGAGCAAGCGCACATAAGCACCTGTCTCTCATCACCTTTGTAACCGCCCTTTGCAGTAAAGATTGTAGTACCTCGTTCAACTGCCTTGTCGATAGCATCGGCAATGGCCTCTGCCTTATTGGTAACAATCATACACATCATACCTGAATCAGCGTTAATCATTACCTTATCCACAACAATCGAACCAATATAGCTAATTACAAATCCATAACACAATGCCTCAAATGAATGAGCATAGGCGATTGTATCTATAACAATGATTACCACATCCACGATGAAGAAAATTCTTCCAAGGGACATATGTGGATGCTTTGCCTTGATAATCATCATGATAAAATCTGCGCCACCAGTAGATGAATTACGCATGTAAACAAGTGCATACCCTAAACCTGTAAACACACCTACCACCAATGCATTCAGCAATATGTTTCCTATTTCAATCTTAGGAAACAGTGGTGCCACAAAATCCATCATAACAGTGCCAATTGCCATAGTCTTAAAGGACTTCAGCAAAAACTTCTTACCCAGTACCTTGTAAGCTGCAAAAATCAGCGGGATGTTCATGATAATGGTCATAAGACCGATTTTCCATCCCCAGTACTGATAAAAAATCATAGCGATACCTGTCAGTCCTGTCAATGGGAATTTTGCATCGGCTGCGAAATTATACAAAGCGATACCGATGCACAGGCCTGACAGAGCATCCATCAAAACATCAATTAATAGCTCTTTTCTTTTTTCTGATGACATATATTCCCCCTAAATAATTTACTCCGCGAATCTCTTTGCAATGCCGTGAAGTACGCGAACCACGGTGTCCATACCTTCCGCTGTGATATGTTCCATTGGGCCGTGGAAGTTGTAGCCGCCTGTTCCAAGGTTTGGACAAGGCAATCCCATGAATGAAAGACGTGCGCCATCTGTACCGCCTCGGATAGCAACAGCCTTTGGATTCTCTCCTGCATCCTTTAATGATTCGAATGCGTAATCAATAAGGAACATGTGTGGCTTGATCATCTCAAGCATGTTCTGATATTGATCCTTTATTGTAAGCTCGCATGTGCCATCACCATACTTCTGGTTGATGATGTTTGCTGCGTGCTCCATAACCTTCTTCTTCTCTGCGAACTTATCTGCATCATGATCACGAATGATGTAAGAAAGCTCTGCTTCGGCAACGTCACCCTTCATATCTGTAAGATGGAAGAAGCCTTCGTAGCCTTCTGTCTGGCTAGGTGTCTGTGTTGGTGGAAGCATTCCGTTGAATTCCATAGCAACGAGTGCTGCGTTTACCATGATATCCTTTGCATCACCTGGATGAATGTTTACACCGTTGAACTTGACATCAGCGCCTGCTGCATTAAAGTTTTCATATTCTACTGCGTTTTCCTCGCCACCGTCTACCGTATATGCGAAGTCAGCACCGAAACGTGCAACATCGAAGTGGTCAGCGCCTGCGCCGATTTCCTCGTCTGGTGTGAAGCCGATGCAAATCTTTCCGTGTGGCTCACCTGAATTAATAAGCTCCTCTGCAAATGTCATAATCTCGGCGATACCTGATTTATCATCAGCACCAAGAAGTGTTGTTCCATCTGTGTGGATAAGTGTGCGTCCCTTTAATGTCTTAAGATGTGGGAAATCTGAAACCTTGATAGTGCGTCCGCTTGTACCAAGTACGACATCCTCTCCATCATAGTTTTCTACAACTACTGGATTAACATTCTCACCGCAAAAATCTGGTGCTGTATCCATGTGTGCAATAAATCCTACTGCCTTTTTATCCTCTAAGCCTGCTGTAGCTGGGATTGATGCATAAATGTAGCACTTATCATCAACTTCGGCATTTGTAACACCGATTGAATGAAGCTCCTCTACAAGCTGCTTTGCCAAATCAAACTGTCTGGCTGTAGAAGGTACTGTAGTGCTGTCTTCATCACTGGTAGTGTAAACCTTAACGTAATTAAGTAATCTCTCGTAAGCTCTCATTTCTTTCTCCTGTACTTCTTTTATTTCATAAATAGAGGGTCTAGTATAATACCAGACCCCCTTATAATCGTTTTGTATTTATTGTGAAATCATAAACTCCAAAAGTCTTTTAGCATCATCTGGCTCGTATGCAATAATCTCAAGCTCTGGGATTGCATCATCAGCCTGGAAAATGTTAGCAAGTGATACGAACTGTGACAGCTTTGACTTAAGATTTAATCTATCGCCTTCGCCTGTAACAAGCTCAACCTTGCCCTTACAATTATCAATTACATTGAAAAAAGCTTCTGTATCTTTGATATTTGTGATTTTCATATAGACCTCCTTATACGGACTAAACAATCTACGTTAACTTAATAATATTACATAAGTAGATTCCTGTCTAATGAAGAATTTGTAAAAAAAGTATGTTATACATTGAATCTGAATGTGATTACATCTCCATCTTCAACAACGTATTCCTTACCTTCCATACGAACAAGCCCCTTTTCCTTAGCAGCTGTCATAGATCCGTTTGCCATAAGGTCATCATAGCTTACAACCTCTGCCTTGATGAATCCACGCTCGAAATCTGTGTGAATCTTACCAGCAGCCTGTGGAGCCTTTGTACCCTTCTTGATTGTCCAAGCACGTGTCTCGTCCTCTCCTGATGTAAGGTAAGAGATAAGACCAAGTAATCTGTATGAAGCTGTGATAAGCTTATCAAGACCTGACTC
>CACYLQ010000073.1 GCA_902775195.1 uncultured Pseudobutyrivibrio sp. | reverse complement strand
GGATCCAGAGCTTGCGATAAATGCATACAACGCAGCATATAAGACAATTTATACAATAGAAGAAGATCATCTTAAAAAAGTCGGAAAGAATGTTGCGACTGAAGAAGAAGCAGAAGAAGAAAATGTAGAAGAAGTCCCGGAAGAAGGTAATGAGACATCGCAGGAAGAAGCTTCGGAAGAATCCACAGAAACCATTGCAACAGATGCAATAACAGAAACGACAGAGGACAAATCAAATCTTGTTTATAAGGTGAGAGGAATGTCGGTTGTTGTAGTATCACTTGATACATCTGTGGATATCTCTACTTTAAAAGCAGCAGTAAGTGCAAAAAAGAATCAGTATAGTACAGCAGATGGCTGGTATGATATCTATACGAATCTTAGTTATTCGGTAAGTCCTTTGGATAGAAACCTAAGGGCTAATACAAAAACATCTTCTCGCGCCGCAGCCTACGGAATAAGAATTACAGCCTGTATGGGATATGCGGATTCTTACCAAAAGACCAGTGAGGAGATACTTGCTACAGCACCAAGAATGCTGGATGACAAATTTACTTTATATAAGAAATCAAATACATATTCAGGAGACATAAACGAAGCTGTTACCCAGGTAGATGCGGAAAACAAGGATAAGGTGCAGCTGATATATGACAAGGATTTAAATGTAACCTACGAATATACAGAATATGCAGACCTGAATGTAAATGATGAAGGCCAAATAGCTATTGGTGGAATAATTACCGGTGAATATTTGATAGTACAAACAGACCATGTACCAGGTTATGCCCTATCAGAGCTGTCCTTCTTAATTGAATCAAACGATTGGCAGGATGATACATATATGGAAGGCAATTGCGTATTCGATTTGGTTTGGCTTGATTATAAAACAGTATATCTGCCAGCCACTGGAAGCATAGGAGCAGACACGACTAGAACCTATGGAATACTAATTGGATTGTTTGCAGCTTTATTCATAGCACAGGCATATAGAAAACAGAAAAAATTCAGTATTTTCAAGGCGTAACAGGGTGTTACAAAAAAACTTATAAATTATTTTTTCTTTGTAACTAGTTTGTAACTAGTAACGGTTTAATATATGGCATATAGAAAAGAATTTTGTCTATTTCTGCAAGAGATAAAATCGATATACGTCAGATAAGGAGGAAAAAATCATGAAAGGAAAAGGAAAGCGATTAGCTGCATTACTTACTCTTTTAGTACTTAGCTTTAGCTCAGTACTCGTAGTTAGTGCTGATAGCAACACAACATTAATCAAAAGAAGTACAAGTGTAAGCAATCAGGAATTTAATCACACAGAAGTTTCTGTAGCACCTGATACAACAGATACTACTGGATTTACTCTTACAGTAAAGAGAGCAAATGATAGTTTTAATCTGTATAATCTGGTGACATTAAATCCTTCTGAGAATACAGAGAATGGAATTACTTCTCTTAATATTCAGTGGGCAGCTCCAGTTGCAGAGTTTATTGCTAACAATGCATTATTCGCAGATGACGCAGAATATGCAACACCAGCAACTCTTGGAGCATATACCGTTGACCAGAACCTTTCAGAGGCAGGCAGAGTAGCAGCTGAGGCAGCAGCAAAGGCAGAGCGCGAGAAGAAGCTTATCGTTCTTGTTAATGCAATGAAGAACGAATATGCAACTTCAGTAGAAAAGAGTGCAACTGCTATTGGCAAGCTTACTCCAGCAGGTGGTGTAAACGGAACAGCCGTAGCAAATGGTACAACACCAAACTATGAAGTTCTTGGTGCTTCTACTAATTTAAGCACAGCTGATCCAGCAAAGATTATCGCTACTGGCGTAACAGAAAGCTCTTGGGATTTAGCATATGATATTTCAGGATTGCCATTTGGTTTATATTTTGTAGATGCTTCTAACCCTGCAAGAGCAGCAGGCCAGGGATATCAGCCAGTTGTAGTTGATCTTGTACCTGAGCAGACAGGTCCTTCAGGACATTGGTATATCGACAACACAAAGACAGCTACATTAAAGAATGAATCAATTAGCGTTGTAAAGAAAATTAATGGTGGCGACAATGATATCATTCGTGAAGGCGAAATCGTAAACTTTACAGTTGATTATGACATTCCTCTTTATACTAAGGTTAATAATAAATATACATATACACAGTTAAACGCATTTGATGATATGAGCAAGGGATTTACTCTTATTGCTACATCAGCAAAGCTTACATTCTTTGACGCAAACGGTAATGAGTTCCATGTGCCAGCATCACTTACAGGCGACGCTTATGGAAACAAAGTAGCAAATGATGCAGCTGGAACATATTCTGCACAGCTTATCGGATTTAGCTATCCTGTAACTTATTCAGAAGGCCAGGATACAAAGGAATATTTCTATATCACTCCAATATCTGATAACCAGATTACTGTATGGACAAACAATGGTGGTAAGCTTAATAGCTACCCAATGACAAAGTCAAAGACTAATGGAAAATATGTATTTAACACAAGTGACTTAAATACAGTTAATAATAAGCTTGGAACAGACGACAAGATTCCTACAGCTTATATTACATCAACAAATGCTACAAAGTTTACAGTTTCTGAGACATCAAAATCAATTATCGGTATCGAAATGGATTACGAGAAGTTGATGAATCCAGACACTTATACAGCTTTTAGAGCAAGTGCATCAGAGGCAATAAAAGCAGCATACAAAATGAGCGAAGACTTTACAGTACCTGCAAAGGTTTCTGTAACATACGACGCATTAGTAAATGATGATGCATATTTAGGAAATGATAACAATACTAATAAGGTTACAATTTACTACGTTGAAGATACAACTGGAACAATCGGTTCAGTTGATGATGAAGTAGTTGCATGGACATACGGTGCTAACATCGTCAAGGTTGATGGTAATGCTTACGATGAATACCTTGGAATGACAGAAGAGGAAAAGGCACAGGCAATCGCAGATAATAAGACACCATACCTGGAAGGTGCAGTATTTGATATCTACAGATTTGATGTTGAGTATTGTGGTGGTGCTTCAAATGCTTCACAGACAACAGTACCAGTTGAAAGTATTTATAATACATTCAGTTTCTATGATGATGTAGACTACCCAGTAATTGACCCAGCTGAGTCAAATCCTACAGCTAGATATTCTGGTTCAAAGACATTATATGCTGATACATTAAAGAAGGTATTCCAGTATGAATTAACTCAGAAGATGGCTATAACTGATTCAGCGGTAATTCGTGGTACTTTAGGTGAAGCTATTCCAGCTCTTGGACAGTACTTAACAGCAGATAAGTTTACTAACAAATATGATTTCTCTGATGTATATACATCAGGCACATTACAGGATTTACATGATAATTATGGCGGAAATGCATTACTTGACTACATGATTCCTATGGCAACAACCGACAAGGAAAATGGTGCAAAATGGGATACACATGAAGATTTCAAGGATGGATTCGTAGTTTACGTACCTAAGTGGGTAGAGGCAGGCGAATGTAGAGTACATTCTGGGGCACACTGGCACTTAGAGGCATACTCATTATTCTGGGCTGATACAACATCAGTGGCTACAGAAGATGGTGTTACACTTACAGGATTTGATCCTAACAAGTATCTCATGGTTGAGAAGGTAGCTCCTGCAGGTGGATACAACAAGATGAGTACAGCTATTTACTTTGAAGTAAATAAGCTTTCTAACGAACAATATACAGAAAGAGGTAACTCTTACGCAGGATTCATGTCAGATGAATATGAAGACGCAGATGGTAACTTAACAGTAGATGATAACGTAGATGGTATCTATCACTTTACAGTTAAGAACTACAGTGGACTTACACTTCCAAGTACTGGTGGTATTGGTACATTGTTATTCACATTAATAGGTATATTAGTTATGGGTTGTGCAATAATCTTTGTAATTGCAAGAAATAGAAAGCTAAAGAATAGTGCAGCATCATTCATGGCTTTAGTAATGATGATTACATTAACACTCAGCTTATCATTTACATCTAATGCAGCCACAACTATTAGCCTTGGAAACAGTGAAGGAATAAATGTTGGTGCTCAGAAGGCAGTACCTAACGGTAAAGCAATATTTACAGTTCATCTTAGAGATGAAGGTGATGTACTTAACGTATATCAGATTGGTACAAGCTCATATGATGATGAGACAAAGACATTTACAGATGTTGAGTGGGTTCCTAACCTTTATAACTA
Organism: uncultured Pseudobutyrivibrio sp.; assembly: GCA_902775195.1. Taxonomy (GTDB): domain Bacteria; phylum Bacillota; class Clostridia; order Lachnospirales; family Lachnospiraceae; genus Pseudobutyrivibrio. Next base: position 4,098 of record CACYLQ010000073.1, on the reverse strand, counting down.
TTTAGGAAACTACAGTCTTGATACAGGTAACGATAATATTCCTACAGACCCTAGCCAGTTTACAAAGCTTAATGCTAAGGAACAGACAGATTTCCTTACATGGGTTTATGATTCAAAGGATAAATCGGGTGTTGGTTCTATCAACAAGATAGCAAGCAACCAGATTACAACATTACAGAACCCTACAACAAAAGAGTTCTATGCAACAATTAAAGATGTTGAATATGGTATCTACTTAGTAAAGGGCGAAAACCCAACACTTAATCGTTCATATTCAGTACTTACACTTTCAGCTGCACCAGAAATTCAGGGACCTATGGGTGTTTACTACTTAACAGGTGACCTTGAGGCTACACTTAAATATGCTGATGTTACAATCGAAAAGTACATCAACATGGCTAAGTCAGATGTAGTTAGAACAGGTGAGGTTGTAAACTTTGAAGTCGTAGGTGAAGTACCAGAGTATTATCCAATCGACGGTGGTGTAGTTTACACTAAGGATGATGGTGATGCATATTCACTTTATGACTGGGATGCAAATTACACATTCAGTATTACTGATGATATGTCAGAAGCCTTTAGACTAGATCCTACAACACTTAAGATTTACCAGGGTAATGACGCTACTAATGCAGAGTCATGGACAGAAGTACCAGCTGATTATTATACAGCTTTAATCGCTCCAGAATATAAGACTGTTGAAAAGACAGGTACTATTTGGTTCAAAGACAGCAAAGATACAGCAGGCTATTATTTAGTTAAATATGCAAAGCCTAATGGAAACGCATGGACAATCACATGGTATGTATATAACGACAATGAAGGTATTTTAAGAAAGATTGCAGACGGTTCAGCAGCAACAGAGCAGGCTGTTATGGCCGCTCCAGATTCATCAGTTATTAATGCTTACCAGGAAGTAACAGGTGTTGAATCAGTTGGAACATTATCAAGAGTAGATAATAGACCTATCTTTGCAATTACATTTAACTATTCTAAGTTTGTAGATTTAGATAATGAAACAGGCAAGTGGACAAGAAATCAGAAATATGTTGCTCTTACATATGATGCAACTGTTACAGATAAGTGCTTACCTGGAACAGAAGATAATACCAATACTGCAAAGTTATGGTATAGAAGCGATATAGCTGGACACTACACACCAGTAGAAGACACAGTTAGAGCTTACACATATGCAATCAGATTAGTAAAGACTGATGGTGAAGTAGCAAACAAGTACTTACTTGGTGCAGAATTTAAGCTTTACAAAGAGGCATATGTTTACACACCTGATACATCAGCAGAAGGTGCAACAGAAGCAACATTTTCAGCTGAGCCAACATCAGCTACATGGCAGTATTATAAGTTTGATTCATATGCTCAAAATGGTGAGTATGCTTCAGAATCAACAACACCTCCAGTAGATGATGCAGGTACATCACTTGCAACACTTAATTTAGCAGAAACTGCTGAATTCGAAGGAGGACTTAATACATACTTTAGATATGTACCAGTAGAAGCTGGCGAAGATGGTATTAACTACGACCACTATAAGGTAATCGTATACAAGCAGATGGCACTTCCAGATCAGGTTGATAAGGATTCGACAGGTGCAGATTACCAGACAATTAAGGATAATAAGATCAGCTCAGTTGATACAGAAGATGGTGTATTACTTGATGGTTTAGAGGATGCTTCATATGTATTAATCGAGACAAAGCAGCCAACAGGCTACAATGCTCTTACAGAAGCAATGAGATTTGAAATTAGAAGAATTAGTGCTGAGCAGCATGCTATGACAGAAAATGCAGCATACGAAACAGACGCAATCTTCTATTCAGCTAACAAGGTTGACCCTAACGATCCAGAAAAGACAATCGTAGATGCAGTAGCACTCGAAGAAGAAGATGGTGAGGGAAATCCAGTAATCAATTACTATCAGGGTTACTCAGATGGTATTTATGGAATTAATGTAAAGAACTACCAAGGACTTACACTTCCAAGTACTGGTGGTATGGGTACATTATTATTCACAATCATTGGCATCATCCTGATGGCAGCTGTAATACTACTAATAGTTGTAAAGCAAAGAAAATCTAACGTAACATACATGTAGTATCTGACGTATATAGGCAGGAGGCAGGTATCTGTCTTCTGCCTATTTTAAAATATAGGTATTGAGGGGCACGATGGGAGCAGGAAGGAAATTCAATTATATGAATTTGCTTTTAGTCCTAGTCTTCGTAGTAGGACTAGGTATTCTTTTGTACCCTAATATATCTGATTTTTTTAATCAAAGGAACAGTTCGAAATCAATCAGCGAATATGATGAGACAGTAGCGCAGATGAACGAGGAAACAAGAAAAGAATTCTTTGATGAATCTGAAAGCTACAACACAACATTGCAATCCAATCCAGTTGGTCGTTTCGCAGACATGACTGAAGCGATGAAACAGGAGTACATGAATACACTGAACATCGATGGAAACGGAATGATGTGTTATCTGAAGATTGATAAATTAGGACTGAATCTTCCTGTTTATCACGGAACCACAGAAGATGTCTTACAGAAATATGTAGGTCATATCGAAGGAACCTCCCTTCCTGTTGGTGGTAAAGGTACACACTGTGGTCTTTCGGGACATAGAGGACTTCCTAGTGCGGTGCTATTTACAAACCTGGATAGAATGGAGGTATCTGATGTATTTTCAGTTATCGTTTTAGGTGAAGAGCATTTTTATCAGGTTGATCAGATAGTGACAGTTTTACCAAACGATATGTCACCTCTTGCTATCGATCCGGAAATGGATTACGTGACACTTGTTACCTGTACACCTTATGGTGAAAACACTCATCGTCTGATGATTAGAGGTGTAAGAATTGAAAAGGAACAAGCCGAAGAAGCAATAGAGAACACAGATACTAAAAACTATGGCATGACCAGAGAACAGATTGTAAATGTTATCGCAGTTACAATGGGTTCTATTTTCCTATTTGTAGGATTGCCTATTCTCATATTCCCACCGGTTGTAAAGCCAAAGTATTATTTGAGACCATGGGATGACAATATTGAAGAAGTTTATAAGGCTGCAATTAAGGTTTCAGAAATGTCTACAAGAGCAAACTGGGAGACAGAAAATGTAACAGTAGCAGCTGATGTTTTAGCGAAGCAAAGAAGATGGGACGACACATTAATCCATGAAAACAAATTGACTGAGGATGATGATGAAAGACCTTGGGATGAATTTGATTTTTATGATGAGTCGGTTGATTATGGCGAAGAAGATGAGGAGCGCAGAATTTGGGATGACAAGGTACTTGAAAAGGTAGACCAGGATTGGTCAGTCTTCGACCGCGTGAAAAATAAATTTAATCTATTTTTCTCCGATATACCTGATGTAATGGAAAGAGGTACACCTGAACCTCCTCCAGAGGATTTGAATCCTTATTTCAAGAAGGAAATCAACATCGGTGAGGATATTGTTGAAAGGTCCAAGAAAGGAAAGTAGTTATGCTTAAAAGAGTCTGGAAAAAGTATATGAACTACATATTGATATGCATTACAGGCTCTATGCTTATTCTGTTTATTTTCTCCAATAAGATTACTGTAAGTGTAATGGCAGACCCTAATGCGGAGGCAGGGACTGAACGAGAAATCACGGAATATGAAGAAAGCGTTACTTTTAGCAATGAAAATGGTGAAACACCTGGAGGCGAAGGAGGCGAAGGTGCCGGAGGAACTGATACTGCGGTCACACCTGAGGGTTCAGATGGACAGGGTATAATCATAGGCGATAATGAAAATTCAGGTGAAGCTGGAGGAGAAGGTACCCCTACAGTTACTGAACCTACAGAAGGTGGAACTGCAGAAGGTGGAACTACAGAAGGTGAAGCTAACGAAGGTGAGCCTGCAGATTCAGAAGAACCTGAGGGTGAACAGTGTATCTGCGAAACTATATGTACAGAAGAAGAGTTCAATTCTGAGTGTCCTGTATGTTCACAGAATTTTGCAGATTGTAAGGCTAAAGCTGAAGAGGAAGAAAAACAGTGTACATGTTCATCTCATTGTACAGAGGATGCAGTGGATGAAACATGTCCAGT
>CACYLQ010000072.1 GCA_902775195.1 uncultured Pseudobutyrivibrio sp. | reverse complement strand
AAGGCTGATTTGATTGCATATTCATCAGTAAAGGGATGCATGATTATCAAGCCCGATGGGTATGCTATTTGGGAAAATATCCAGCACGAGTTAGACAGAAGATTCAAAGAGACAGGAGTACAGAATGTGTACATGCCGATGTTCATTCCAGAGAGTCTTCTTCAGGTTGAAAAGGACCATGTAGAGGGATTTGCACCAGAGGTAGCTTGGGTTACACATGGTGGTCTTAACCCGCTTCAGGAGCGTCTTTGCGTTCGTCCTACTTCAGAGACTCTTTTCTGTGATTTCTATAAGGATATTATTCACTCTCACAGAGATTTACCAAAGGTTTACAATCAGTGGTGTTCAGTAGTTCGTTGGGAAAAGGAGACACGTCCATTCCTTCGTTCTAGAGAGTTTTTATGGCAGGAAGGCCACACAGCTCATGCTACAGCAGAAGAGGCAGAGGCTCGTACAGTTCAGATGCTTAATCTTTATGCAGATTTCTGCGAAGAAGTACTTGCTATGCCAGTAGTTCGCGGACAGAAGACAGATAAAGAAAAGTTTGCAGGAGCAGAGGCTACATACACAATCGAAGCTCTTATGCATGATGGTAAGGCTTTACAGTCTGGTACATCACACAACTTTGGACAGAACTTCTCTAAGCCATTTATTATGGTACATGGTGATGATTCAGGTCTTGTACTTCCACCACGTATCGCACCTACACAGGTAGTTGTTATTCCTATTCAGCAGAAGAAGGAAGGCGTACTTGATAAGGCTGCAGAGGTTTGTGAGAAGCTTGGTAAGACAATGCGTGCTAAGCTTGATGATTCAGACAAGTCACCAGGTTGGAAGTTCTCTGAGGCAGAGATGCGTGGTATCCCTGTTCGTGTAGAAGTGCGTACTTGTTCGCCGTGATACACGTGAAAAGATCGAGTGCCCACTTGATCAGGTAGAGACAAAGGTAGCAGAGCTTCTTGAGACTATCCAGAAGGATATGTTTGAAAGAGCGAAGGCTCACCGTGATAGCCATATCTGGGATGCTCACAACTACGCTGAGTTCACAGAAATCGCTAACAACAAGCCGGGCTTCATTCGTGCTATGTGGTGCGGCGATGTAGCTTGCGAGAACAAGATTAAAGAGGATTTAGCTGTAACTTCACGTTGTATGCCATTCAATGATCAGGAACACATTTCTGACGTATGTGCATGCTTTACCAGCAGACGTTTCAAAAATAATAAATATTTTAGAATCTAACGGACACGAAGCCTATGCAGTAGGCGGCTGTGTCCGTGACTGCATTCTAGGGAAAATTCCTCACGATTGGGATATCACAACATCGGCTTTGCCAGAACAGGTAAAGTCTCTTTTTGATAGAACCTTTGACACTGGAATTGAACACGGCACCGTTACCGTACTGCTCCACGGCGAGGGCTACGAGGTAACCACCTATCGCGTGGATGGCAAATACGAGGATGGTCGTCACCCTAAGGAGGTCACATTTACAGCATCCTTAGAGGAAGACCTTAAGCGCCGTGATTTTACCATCAACGCCATGGCCTACAGTGAAAACAGAGGCCTTGTGGATTTATTTGGTGGCAAGGAGGATTTGGAAGCAGGTATTATCAAGGCAGTTGGCAATCCTACAGAGCGCTTCACAGAGGATGCACTTCGTATGCTTAGAGCTTTGCGCTTCTCGGCCCAGTTAGGCTTTGAGATAGAGACTGAGACTTATAATGCTATCTGCAAGCTGGCGCCAACCTTAGATAGAATCAGTGCAGAACGTATCCAGGTAGAAATGGTGAAGCTTGTCACATCAGACCATCCTGAGCGCCTTAGAGAGGTATATAATACAGGCCTTTCCAAGGTATTCTTCCCTGAGCTTGATGTAATGCTAGAATGTGAGCAGAATAATAAGCATCATATGTACACAGTAGGTGAACACGCTATTAAATCCATGGAACTAGCGCCAGCTGATAAGGTGATTCGTCTTACAATGATGCTTCATGACGTGGCTAAGCCAGCCTGCAAGACTACCGATGAAAACGGGCAGGACCATTTTAAAATGCACCCTGTAAAGGGAGCCGAGATGGCGCGAGATATTCTTAGACGCCTTAGGTTTGATAATGATACTACAGATAAGGTTTGTAATCTGGTTAAGAATCATGACGACAGACCAGAAATCAACGAGCGTAATGTCCGCAGAATGATAATACGTGTTGGACAGGACAATTTTGATGATTTACTTGCTGTCAAACGTGCTGATTGCCTGGCTCAGAGTATGTATAACCGTGAAGAGAAGCTTGCTTATATCGATAAGCTGGAACAGGTTTACAGACAGGTCATTGCAGCAGGAGATTGCCTTAAAATCAAAGATTTAAAGGTAAACGGCAAGGATTTAATAGATATGGGAGTCCCACAGGGACAACGTATAGGGGAGATTTTAAAGGCAGTTTTTGATGAGGTTGTAGATAATCCTGATCTAAACGACAGAGATTATTTGCTAAATCGAGTTAAAGATATGCTACAATAATGTTATGAGAGGGATTTTTACACCAAAAACGAAAAACTTAATACTTATTGTAATGGTATTGGCTTTTGCACTTATGGGCTGCGGTAAACGTCCTAACAATGCCACTGTAACTAATCATACGGGCTCAGCCCTGAAGCAGGATAAGGAAACAGTGGAGGAGGCCTCGGCTTTAGCCGATGACGACCTTGAAATAAAGGAAAGCTCCTTATTTATCGTGGAAAATCTGGATATGAACGAGGAGACAATCTCCCTTTATTCATTGGATGAAGACAAGCAGCTTCGCTATAATTACAACATGACTACACGTTTTTTAGATAAATTTGGTACTAGCAGCGTGTGGGCCAGCTTTACAAACGGCACCGTTGTAACAATCGGTGATTTGCTGCCAGCATCAGGGGCATTAGCATCAATCCAAAAGAGCGGTGATGTTTGGATTTATGACGATATTTCCAAATACAAGTTGGAAGCCGACAGGAATCTTATCACCATTGACGGCCATAATTACAAGATTACCGACAAAACCAAGGTTTATTCCGATAATCTGAAGATTCAGGCATCTGATATAGGAAAGGATGACATCATTACTGTTGTAGGTCAGGAAAAGAACGTTATTTCCATAGCAGTCACAACAGGACATGGCTATATCAAGCTTGCAAATACATCATTGTTTGATGGCAGTATGATATTTATAGGCAAGAAAATTGTATCTACTGTATACAAAGATGAGCTTATAGAGGTGCCAGAGGGGACATATCAGGTTACAGTTGCTAACAACGGTTGGGGCGGAAGCGGTGAATACACCATTGCCAGAAACTCCACTACGGTTATCGATTTAGATGAATTAAAGGGGGATGGACCATCCTTCTGTCTGCTTACGTTTTTGGTTACCGTTCCAGACACCTATGTTTATTTAGATGGAAAGCAGGTAGACGTTACAGAACCACAGGAGGTTCAGTACGGTGCGCACAAACTGGTGGTGCAGTGTGATGGATACACATCATGGAACAAGACTTTGGTGGTTAATTCTGAGTCTGCAACAATCACTCTTGCAATGGAATCCAGTGATGGACAAACTGAAACATCTGCGGCACAAAATACAGAACAAAATACAGAAAATCAGACCACAAATTCTTCAGAAACTAGTCAACAACCAAGTAGAAATTTATCAGAAAAAGAGACGGCTGGAAGCACTATAAAGGACAATTATGATTATGAGGTTGATTATTTATCGACAATTTCAGACCTTATCAGCAATCTCATGAATTGACATAATGTGAAAAAGATGTGAACTTCCCGAAAAATCAAGGGTTTGTAAATAGTAATAGTGTTTAAAAATTCCGCAAAAATTTTGTAATAATCCATAAAAACCTTATAAAATCGGGATTTTTTAGGGCTTTATTGTTGACATGGTAATGTAAAACAATTATAAAGGATATTGTAGTTAAGGGGAGTTCCCAACTATAAATCAAATAAAATTCTCGAGGAGGAATAGTAATGAACAAGACAGAATTAGTAGCAGCAATCGCTAGCAAGGCTAACATTTCTAAGAAGGACGCAGAAGCTTCTGTTAAGGCATTTACAGAGGTAGTTGCAGAAGAACTTAAGAAGGGTGAGAAGATTCAGCTTGTAGGCTTCGGTACATTCGAAGTTTCTAAGAGAGCAGCTCGTACAGGTAGAAACCCACAGACAGGCGCAGAGATGAAGATTCCTGCATCTAAGGCTCCTAAGTTTAAGGCTGGTAAGGCTCTTAAGGATTCTATCAACTAATATATTTTTTGATTTCTATTAGATGATGGTGGGGTTCGGCAATGCCGAACCCCTTTTTGATGAGGTGACAAAATGAGATTAGATAAATATTTAAAGGTCAGCCGTCTTATAAAACGACGCACCGTAGCCAACGAGGCATGCGATAGCGGCCGAGTGCAAATTAATGGAAAAATTGCGAAAGCTTCCACTGACGTCAAGATTGGTGATATAATTGAAATAGCATTTGGTAATAAAAATGTTAAAGTAGAGGTCCTTGATATTCAGGAAACAACTAAGAAGGATGCAGCAGCGGAGCTATTTAAGTATGTCTAAAAAGGGTAGAAGAGTTAGAAGAAGAAAGAAAACCTCCACAGGTAGAATATATGTAGCTGTAATCATGCTTTTCATGATTGGTGCTATGACTGTTCAGATGGTTAATCTTTACAGAAAGAACCAGGAATACAAAAGAACTGAGGAGGCCCTTGAAAAGCAGCTTGAGACAGCTAAAAAGAAACAGAACAAATTAAAAGAAGATGAAGAATACGTCGGAAGCGACGAATATATAGAAAAAGAAGCATCTGAGAAGCTTGGATTAACACATGACAATTGGATCATTTTTAAAGAAAAAGAAAATTAAAGAATATATTGAGAAATACAATATGTTAACTAGAGGCGATGGAATTGTACTTGGCCTGTCAGGAGGGCCAGATTCTGTATGCCTCTTTTTTGTACTTTTAGCCCTTAAGGAGGAATACAATCTTACTATAAACGCAGTCCACATCAACCATATGATACGTGGCAAGGATGCTGATGAAGATGAAGAATACGTCAGATGGCTGTGCAACGACTTTGAAGTGCCTTTAATCGTTGAAAAAATCGATATTCCTTCACTGGCTAAAGCAAGCGGCCGTTCAATCGAAGAAGAGGCCAGAATGGCACGATATGAGGCTTTTGACAGGGTATCTAAGGATTTGGCCAAGAATGGAATGCCTGTAAAAATTGCAGTTGCTCACAATGCAGACGATAATGCAGAAACAGTACTGTTTCACATGGCCAGAGGCACAGGCTTAGACGGCATGTGTGGTATCGCCCCTGTAAGGGATGGCATTATCAGACCACTTCTAGCTGTTCCTAAAAAGGATATCCTTGATTTCCTGGAAGCTAACGACATCGGCTATTGCATCGATGCCACTAATCAGCAGGTGGATTACGATAGAAACAGAATCAGACACAATATCATGCCAGAGCTTGGAAAGATTAACGATAAGGCCCTTGAGCACATATTTGACATGACAGAACGACTTTCTGAGGTGGCAGAATACATCTCCTTTGAGGCTAACGGTCTGCTTCAGATTGCTAAGGAAGATGATGGCTCACTAAGAAAGCGTGCAATCGCAACTGCGCCACATGTTATCGCAAGCCAGGCCCTAAAGGAGTATCTAAGCCAGTTCATGCCATATCAGAAGGATGTTTCGGCAGTTCATATCGATTCTATCCTGGAGCTTTTGAACGAGGACGGCGAGCGCCAGGTTCAGCTTCCATACAAGAAAACATTGGTGATTTCCTACGAGAAGCTGTACGTGATAGACAAGGATGAGAAAAAGGGTGAACCTCATTTTGAATACAGGGAATTTGCCTACGAAAAAGCCATGAATTACCCTAAAGAAACCTATACGAAATGGTTCGATTGTGATAGAATAATGGCTAATATTGTAATAAGAACCCGTGCTGAAGGGGACTATCTGGTCATCGATTCTAAAGGAAATCGCAAATCTATTCAAGATTATTTTGTTGACGAGAAAATCCCTCGCCACATGAGAGACGAAGTGCCATTGGTTTGTGATGGCAATCATGTTATGTGGGTTGTAGGCCACAGGGTTAGCGAATATTACAAGATTTCTGAAAATACCACTCGAGTATTAGAGATAAGTTACACGGAGGAATAATAAAATGAGTGAGAACATTAAAGTTCTATTACCAGAAGAGGAATTGGCTGAAAGAATTTCAGAGCTAGGAGCACAGATTAGCAAGGATTATGAAGGCGAATCAGTATTTTTGGTATGTGTTTTGAAGGGTGCAGCTATGTTTGCATGCGAGCTTGCTAAGCGTATCACAGTCCCAGTTATCATGGATTTCATTGCTACATCTAGCTATGAAGGTGGCACAGTTTCTACAGGTGTTGTAAAGCTTAAGAAAGAGTTGGATTTAGACCCAACAGGACAGAATGTCATCATTGTTGAGGATATTATAGACAGCGGAAATACACTTAACTACCTTGGTCATTATTTCAAGGATCGCGGAGCTAAATCAGTACGCATGGTTACTATGCTTGATAAGCCAGACCGCAGAGAAGTGGATGTTCACGTTGATTACACAGGTTTCACTATTCCAGACCAGTTTGTAGTTGGTTACGGATTAGATTACGACCAGAAATATCGTAACCTTCCATACATCGGAGTTGTGGAGCTAGACTAGGAGGATAATTTGAAGAAATCTAGAGCTTCAGGAATGATAATCTATGCATTGTTTGTTGCTGTTGTGCTGTTTATGCTGTACACAAGCATGGGCAAATCAACAACAACCTATTCAATGTCACAGTTTAAATCAGCAATAAAGCACGGAGAAGTCGAGTCCGTTGCCATCACTCAGAACGAACAGGTTCCAACAGGAGCAGCAAACATTAAGCTTTCTGATGGTTCCACAGTTATATTGTATGTTTCAGATGTTAATTCCTTACAGGACACATTAGCAAAAGAAAAGATAACATACACACTTTCAGATGTTCCAAAGGACAGCTGGATATCAGAATTACTTCCAATGCTTGTTGTGCTTGGTGCAGTATTCATCCTGTTTATGATAATGATGAATGCTCAGAATGCAGCTGGCAGCGGCGGAACCAATGCTAAAATGATGAATTTTGGCAAAAGTCGTGCCAAGATGACTAACAAAGAAGACATCAATACCACATTTGATGATGTGGCAGGTCTTAAAGAGGAAAAGGAAGAAGTCGAAGAGCTTGTTGATTTCCTTAAGGACCCAGGCAAATACACAAAGCTTGGCGCACGTATTCCAAAGGGTGTTATCTTAGTAGGCCCTCCAGGAACAGGTAAAACACTTCTTGCTAAGGCTATTGCAGGCGAGGCAGGAGTTCCATTTTTCTCAATATCAGGTTCTGATTTCGTTGAGATGTTTGTTGGTGTAGGTGCTTCCCGTGTACGTGATTTATTCGCAGAGGCCAAGCAGAATGCGCCATGTATCGTATTTATCGATGAGATAGATGCAGTTGCCAGACGCAGAGGTACTGGTATGGGTGGCGGCCACGATGAGCGTGAGCAGACACTTAACCAGCTTCTTGTAGAGATGGACGGCTTTGGTGTCAACGAAGGCATCATTGTTATGGCGGCTACAAACCGTGTAGATATCCTTGATCAGGCTATCATGCGTCCAGGACGTTTCGATAGAAAGGTTTACGTAGGCAGACCTGATGTTAAGGGCCGTGAGGAAATCCTTAAGGTACATGCTATCAACAAGGCCTTAGGTGATGATGTTGATTTGCACCAGGTTGCGCAGTCGACAGTTGGTTTCACAGGTGCAGACCTTGAAAATCTTCTTAATGAAGCAGCCATTCTTGCGGCAGGTGAGAATCGACAGTACATAGTCCAGGAGGATATTAAGAAATCCTTCATTAAAGTTGGAATTGGTAAAGAAAAGAAGAGTAGAGTGGTTTCTGACAAAGAAAAGCGAATCACCGCATATCACGAAGCAGGACATGCCATTCTATTCCATGTGCTTCCAGATGTAGGTCCAGTTTACACTGTTTCTATCATACCTACAGGTGCTAGCGCTGCAGGATACACAATGCCTATAGATGAAAACGATGATATGTTTAACACCAAGGGCAAGATGCTCCAGAATATTATTGTTTCATTGGGCGGCAGAGTTGCAGAAGAGCTTATTTTTGATGATGTTACCACAGGTGCATCAAATGATATTAAACAGGCCACTCAGATGGCCAAAAACATGGTTACAAAATATGGATTTTCTAAGACAATCGGCATGGTTCACTATGGCGACGATGAAGAGGAAGTATTTATAGGCCGTGACCTTGCCCATGCCAAGGGCTTTTCCGATGCTACAGCAAAGGCTATCGATGACGAAGTTAAAAACATCATCGATGAATGTTATGAAAAAGCTGTGAAAATTCTTAAAGATAATGAACAGATACTACATAAATGTGCTAATCTATTAATAGAGAATGAAAGAATTGGTAGAGACGAATTCGAAGCACTATTTGATAGTGAAAACTAGCAAACAATCGCTGTAGAAGGAATAATCCTGGGAGTTTAGTGCAATATGCACAAAAATGGATATGATGTTTTGTTATATTTGTGCACACTTAAGTGTTGCAGCGCCATATAATAAACATCGTAAAAACCCCCCAATACATTATATAATTTTTACTAACCCCATAGTAAAAATACCTTCTCCTAAAAAGACAGCGATCGTAGCTGTCTTTTTTACTATCTAAAAATATTCAAAGGGGACTTCGGTTATGAATATCCAAGCAATATACTCAGATGGAACAGCAGAATATAGAACGCCAATGGAACCAGAGCCTTATGATTTGGTAACTATCAGGCTAAGAGTCTTTCATCAAGAGGATGTAGAGGCTTATTTGGTTTCCAGACAGCTAGAAGCCCCTAAACGACTTCATCTTGAAAGAACAAGGGGAGACTTTGACTATTATTCCTGCGATGTAAAGCTTTCAGACCAGGAATTAAGATATCATTTTGAAATATCTGGCGATGCAGGAGTCTATTACTACGACAGGGTTGGACTATGGCGTGACCCACGTGAGCACTATGACTTCTCAATCACTCCAGGGTTTTCCACACCTGCATGGTCTAAAGGTGCAGTTATGTACCAAATTCTTGTGGATAGATTCTACAATGGGGACAAATCAAATGATGTAGAGACAAACGAATATCACTATGTAGGTGCTCCTGTGCAACGTGTCACAGAATGGGATAGTATTCCTGCTAACTTGGATATTGGACGTTTCTACGGTGGCGATTTGGAAGGCGTAAGGCAGAAGCTTCACTATCTGAAGAGTCTGGGGGTAGAAGTAATCTATTTCAATCCACTATTTGTATCTCCTTCTAATCATAAATATGACACATCAGATTATGATTATATCGACCCACATCTCACTACCATCAAAAATGATGGAGGAGAATGCCTGGAGAACGGTGACTATGACAACAGTCATGCCACCAAATACAAGCTTAGAGTTACAAACAAAGAGAACCTAGAGGCTAGTAACCAGTTCTTTGCAGATTTCGTTA
>CACYLQ010000071.1 GCA_902775195.1 uncultured Pseudobutyrivibrio sp. | reverse complement strand
ACATTTTTCATTACATTTTCCTCCTGCTTTAAGCCAAATTTAATTGTCTGCTTTACGTATTTTACCACCTTCTAAAGTGATTTTACGTTCCTTGTATAGCCTTCCTATAGCACGCTTAAAGGCTGCTTTTGAAAGACCAGTTTCTCTTTTTATAACCTCTGGAGAAGCCTTTTCTGTAAATGGCAAAACTCCAGCATAGCTATCTATTAAATCTAAAAGGGCATCTGCATCATCTTCCATCTGAATGTATGCCTTGTCGCGAATAGTAACATCGCATTTACCGTCTTCTTTAATGCCAGTGATTCTAACCATGATAACATCACCGATTCTGTATTTGCTAACATCCTCGTGACGTGGAATCATAGCTGAATATTTATCCTCCAAAGCTACGAAGGTTCCAAAGTCATGACCGAACTCATAAATTCTAGCTTCTACCTCATCGCCAACCTGATATGGTGGCTTCTTAGAAAGCATTTCGTATAAATTCTTCATACTTGCGCATAATCTTTCGCTTTTATCGATGTAAACTCTAACAAGAATTTCATCGCCCTCCGATGGCTGTCTTGTCATTTCCTTGAATGGAAGGAATAAATCCTTTTCCAAACCCCAGTCTAAGAAGGCTCCCACCTTGTTAAGCTGGCTGACAGTAAGCACACCCATCTGTCCCAATGTAAGCTTTGGGCTAGATGTGGTAGCGATAAGTCTATCCTTTGAATCCTTGTAGACAAATACCTGGATTTCATCTCCAACAGAGGCGTTTTCTGGTACCTGCTTCTTAGGAAGTAGTACACGCTCCTCTCCATCAGAAAGATATACTCCAAATTCTACCTTCTTTTGTATTTTAAGTTTTTGTATTTCACCTAATTTCATTATTTGTACTCCACAATCGTAAACACTTCGCCATCCTTTTTAAGAACGACTTGATAACCTGTTTCTAATTTTACCAAATATACATCTAGTTCATCAAATAATAATGCAGCTTTTTTATAGCTGATATAAATATTTGAAAATTCCTGGTTTGGAAGGAATCTTCTGGTGACATCTATATAGAAGGAATTATTCATGTGACCGTTTGTATCGATATTAGTTTCTCCTACTGTAAATGTACCAACCTTTTCGCCTTCATCAATATAATGAAGCTTACGTCTTTCAAAATCAAACTGCGGTCTGTCTGGGTCTTCGGGATATGCCGCAGCAATTTGTTCATTTATTCTGGCAGGACGATTGTTTTTGATATCCATCAAAACCCAAAGTGAATCGGCATATACCAAAACCTCTCCTGCTTCATCGCATATTGTATAAACACGGCGAGCCATCATTCCTCTGACCTGATATGGATATGTTGCTATAGTAATCTTTTCAAGATATTTAGGCAACCTGTTGATATGTATCTCATAGGAGGTAACAAACCAGCCTCTATCCATCGGTGCAAGATAATTAACTCCTACACCTACGTCGTCAGAATGAAAGCAACTGCAGTCCTGCATGTAATTAACTAAGCTGAAATATGTAAGGGTAAGATTTGAGTCTACTTCACTATAGCTAACTCTGTCACTGAATTTATACATAACTGCTCCTTTATCATCTAATGAAAAATTGTAAAAAAAAGACCTAAGCAAGTAGCTGCTTAGGTCTAGCTGGCCCACAAGGATTCGAACCTTGAAATGACGGAGTCAGAGTCCGTTGCCTTACCATTTGGCGATGGGCCAATGTGTCTTGTTTGTTTCCGCTTTGCCGCGTCAACGAATGTTATTATAAGGCCTACTTTTAAAAAACGCAAGCATTTTTTTCATATTTTTTTCACTTTTTTAAAATTTTATTAGCGAGCCCTCTAAAATGGCGTATTTTACGGCATTTTCCCATTCGATTTTTGCTGTTCCAGCAGTCTTATCCGCCACCTTTTTTTCAATTTCTTCAATTTCTTCTGTAGGAACCACTGAAAAAATTTTTACATCCGCTCCAAAATCTGTATTCAAAATTGGAAGATTTCCTTCGCGAAGAACATATTCTATTTTTCCATAGCCATTATAGTCGGTAGAAATTGTACATGGCTTGCCATCCTTTGGCTCAAGAATCTGGCATGCTTTTAATCCTTCCTGGACTGCTCCCTGATATGCTCTTACAAGTCCACCTGTACCAAGAAGAACGCCACCAAAATATCTAGTGACGACCACTACACAATTATGAATGTTTTCTCTAAGCAAAACATCCAGCATAGGTCTGCCTGCAGTCTGTGCTGGTTCCCCATCATCATTGCATCTGGTTATTTCATTATTAGGACCAATTACAAATGCAGAGCAGTTATGTCTTGCATCCCAAAATTCCTTTTTCTTAGCAGCGATAAAATCTGTCGCTTCCTGTTCTGTTTTCACGGGACAGATGTGAGCAATGAATCTGGACTTTTTTTCTTCCAGTTCTCCCACCTTATTTTCCATAGGTTTATTATAATTGATAATTTTGGTATAATGAAGTCTAAATTGGAGGTTATTATGAATTACGGAAAAGAAAATGCAGCTAAGCAAACCGCCAAACTTACAGGACGTAAGAAGCGAAAGCGCCGCAGTGCAGGCCTTGCCATGATTCGCTTTTCACTTATATGTATCGTTTCTGTTGTTTTAGCTGGTGGTATATTTGCTTACCTCTATGCAAAGGATTTAATCGACCAGTTGCCTGACGTATCTACTATAGATATTTCTCCTACTGGTTACATGAGTACAGTTTTTGATTCAGATGGAAATGAGATTGAAACACTGGCTTCCACAGGTGCAAATAGAACCTATGTAACTTTAGATGAAATTCCTACAGATTTGCAGCATGCTTTTGTTGCTATCGAAGATTCTCGTTTTTACGAGCATAACGGTATTGATCCACAGGGTATCATAAGAGCAGCTGTCGATGGTGTTTTAAATGGTTTTCATTTTTCACAGGGTGCCAGTACCCTTACCCAGCAGTTGTTAAAGAATAACTACTTTACAACCTGGACATCTGAGCATACTAAGTTGGACAGCATTAATCGAAAGATTCAGGAACAGTACCTGGCAGTTCAGTTAGAGAAAATTGTTTCTAAATCTACTATATTAGAGAACTACCTTAACAGTATTAACCTTGGTCAGAACACACTTGGTGTTGAGGCTGCCGCTGAAAGATATTTCAATAAATCTGTTTCAGATTTAACTCTTTCGGAAAGTGCAGTAATTGCTGGTATTACTCAGAACCCATCAAAGTATAATCCAATCACTCATCCAGAGGAAAACGCTAAGCGTCGCAAGAAGGTTTTAGGTGATATGCTTAAGCAGAACTACATCACTCAAAGCCAGTACGAAGAAGCGTTAGCAGATGATGTATACGACAGAATTCAAGTGTTGAATACAGAGAATGCAACAACATCTACTTCTTATTTTGTAGATGCACTTACAGATGAAATCGTAAATGATTTGCAGGAAAGATTAGGCTACAGCGAATCTGAGGCTTATTCATTATTGTATTCAGGCGGATTGTCTATTTATTCTACACAGGACACTGCCATCCAGAACATTGTTCAGGAAGAAATAAACAATACAGCAAACTACAAAAACATCGAGAAGATTTCCTTCTCCTACAGATTAACCATCAACAAGGCTGATGGAACTACTGCTAACTATTCAGATATCACAATGCTTAACTACATTAAGGCAAGCAGTTCAAGAAGCAATCTTGAATATGATTCTGAAGAAGAAGCAGCTGCTGCAATTGAAGAATATAAAGCAGCCGTTATGGAAGAAGGCGACGAGGTAGCTGGCGAATCTGTTACCTATACACTTCAGCCTCAGGCTGCCATGACCATCATGGATCAGGCTACAGGTCATGTAGTGGCAATGGTAGGTGGACGTGGTGATAAGACAGCCGCTAAAACACTTAACCGTGCAACAGGTATTACCAGACAGCCTGGTTCTACATTTAAGATTATCGCTTGTTATGCAGCCGCTCTTGATGCCGGTGGCATGACACTTGCTTCAGTTGAAAACGATATGCCAACTACATACGCAGATGGTACATCACTTAAGAACTACAACAACAAATATCTTGGTTGGACTAACATAAGAACAGCCATTACTAATTCTATTAACGTTGTTACAGTAGAGGTTATTCAGGATATCGGTACTGGTCTTGGTTATCAGTATGCTAAGGATTTAGGAATCACTACATTATCTGATAAAGATAACAATGCAGCCCTTGCTCTTGGCGGTATCACAAAGGGTGTTACAAATCTTGATTTGACTGCTGCTTACGCGACCATCGCAAACGGCGGTGAATACAACACTCCAGTGTTCTATACAACCGTTGTAGACCATCAGGGTAACATTATCCTTGATAACAGAGAGAACGCCTCTAGAAGGGTTTTAAAGGCTACTACAGCATGGCTTCTTACAAGTGCCATGAAGGATGTTATGACATCCGGAACTGGTACAGCAGCTAATTTTGACGGAATGACTGTTGCCGGAAAATCTGGTACAACAACAAAGAATAAAGATACTGTATTCGCTGGTTTTACACCATACTATACAGGCGTCATTTGGGGTGGATATGACGATAATACACCTCAAAGCTATACAACATACTCTAAGGTTATTTGGAAGGCCGTAATGAGCCGAATTCACGAAGGATTGGCCAACAAGGATTTCACAATGCCAAACGACATTGTTGCAGTTCAAGTTTGTAGAAAATCTGGAAAGCTTGCGATTGCCGGAGTATGTGACCATGACCCACGTGGTTCAATGGTTTACACTGAATATTTTGAACGAGGAACTGAACCTACAGAAACTTGCGATAAGCATTATTTAGGATATGTATGTACACAGTCACACATGTTTGCAAATTCTACTTGTCCTAACTATGGCGGCGTATTTATTGTAGATGGTGCTCAAGGTTCAGAAGACGAACCATTCTCAGTTAATGCAGCAACATTCGGACAGTATTGCCCACTCCATCCAGGAGAACCACTTCCTAACTCAGGACAGATTGGTGGCGGTGAATCCGCGGAAGGCGAAGGCAAGATTGAAGTTGTTGGTGGTGAGTAATAAGGAAGACAGCGCCCATTTATAATTGCCTACGGCAATGAGGGCGCGTCGTGGCAAACAAAAAGGACTCAGTTTTGTTAAACTGAGCCCTTTTTATTTACATATTATACCTCGAAAATCATATCGCCGTAGCTTGGCATTGGCCAAGACTCTTTATCTACAATCATCTCTAGTGCGTCTACAGGAGCACGAAGCTCATCCATAGCCTTAACTACCTCATCATGATAGAAGTTAGCCTTTTCGCAGCTAGAAACCTTCATAGCATAGGCCTTCTCGTTAACCTGCTTGAGATTTACCAGAGCTTCCTTTGCTTCTCTAAGGTAATTAGATACCTTAATTAAAAGCTCCTTCTGAGTGCTTACATCAGCCTCAGGACATGCGTCTGATATTGTTCCAATAGAAAGTCCAAGCTCTGTAGCATAGCTGATTACAGCTGGAATAATCTGCTTAGAAGCCATATCTATCATTGTGCGGGCTTCGATATTAATTGACTTAATATACTGCTCGTATTCGATTTCTGCACGGGATTCAAGTTCTACCTTTGAGAATACCTTAAACTTCTCAAACATAGAAACTGTAGCCTCTGTTGTAAGAGCAGGGATGGCATCAACAAAGGAATTAATGCTTGGTAAGCCACGCTTCTTAGCTTCCTCAATCCACTCATCTCCGTAGCCGTTTCCGTTGAATACGATACGCTGATGGTTAGTTGCAAGCTTCTTAATCATATCGTGTACTGCAACATCAAAATCTGCAGCCTTCTCAAGCTCATCACAAGCATCACAAAGTGCTTCGGCCATAATTGTATTAAGTACAACGTTTGGCTCTCCAACAGAATCCTGTGAGCCAACCATTCTGAATTCGAATTTGTTTCCAGTGAAAGCAAATGGAGATGTACGGTTTCTATCTGTAGCATCCTTTCTAAAATCAGGAAGTGTTCTAACACCTGTTTCAAGCTTTTCACCCTTTTTAGATTTAGTAGCTGTACCAGTAGAAATGAGCTGTGTTAAAACATCCTGAAGTTGCTCTCCAAGGTAAACTGAAATGATTACTGGAGGTGCTTCATTTCCACCTAATCTCTGGTCGTTACCAACATCTGATGCAGATTCTCTAAGAAGGTCTGCATGTAAATCTACTGCCTTAAGTACAAGGCAAAGGATTAATAAGAACTGAATATTTTCATGTGGCGATTTTCCTGGCTCGAAAAGGTTGATACCGTCATCTGTTACAAGTGACCAGTTATCATGCTTTCCTGAACCGTTAACGCCGTTAAATGGCTTTTCGTGAAGGAGACACTGTAGTCCATGACGGTTAGCTACCTTTCTAAGAGTCTCCATAATGATTTGGTTATGGTCAACTGCCACGTTACACTGAGCATAGATAGGTGCGAGCTCGTGCTGAGCTGGTGCAACCTCGTTATGCTGTGTCTTTGATGATACGCCAAGCTTCCAAAGCTCAATGTTTACGTCACGCATATAGGCCTCAATACGCTCTGGAATAGCACCGAAGTAATGGTCGTCCATCTCCTGTCCCTTAGGAGGCATAGCGCCAAATAAGGTGCGTCCTGTGTACATCAAATCTTTTCTGGCAAGATACATTTCGCGGTCAATAAGGAAGTATTCCTGTTCGGCACCAACTGAAGGTGTGACACGCTTTGATGTGGTGTTTCCAAATAATCTAAGTAAACGAATAGCCTGCTCAGATAATACCTCCATAGAACGAAGCAATGGTGTTTTCTGGTCAAGCGCTTCGCCTGTGTATGAACAGAAGGCTGTTGGTATGCATAGTGTGGCACCTGCAGCATCCTGTCTAACAAAGGCAGGGGATGTTGGGTCCCATGCTGTGTAGCCTCTAGCCTCAAATGTGGCTCTAAGACCTCCTGAAGGGAATGAAGAAGCATCTGGTTCACCCTTAATAAGCTCCTTACCTGAAAAGCTCATAAGAACCTTTCCGCTAGGAAGTGGTGCCGAAATAAATGAATCATGCTTTTCAGCTGTGATTCCTGTAAGTGGCTGGAACCAGTGTGTGTAGTGGGTTGCTCCCTTTTCAATAGCCCACTCCTTCATCTCATGTGCGATAACATCAGCAGTTTCCAAATCTAACTCTTCTCCCGCAAGAATAGTCTGCTTTAACTTCTGATAAGTCTTCTTTGGGAGACGTTCCTGCATAACGCTGTCGTTAAAAACATTCTCACCAAAGATGTCTGCCACATTAAAATATTCTTCCATGTATAAAGTATCCTTTCCCATAACATATATAAAGAAAGACAATCAGCACAATATACCGATTGTCTTTCCATAGTTCAACTAAAAGCTAAACCGGTAAAAGGTTTAAGCCTTTCCTACTGAACCAAAAAGTTCCATCTTTTCTTTAACTGTTGCCTTGATAGCATCTGTACCAGGAGCAAGAAGCTTACGAGGGTCAAATCCCTTACCTTCAAGGTCCTTACCTGCTTCGATGTACTTACGTGTTGCATCAGCGAATGAAAGCTGGCACTCTGTATTAACATTGATCTTAGATACACCAAGCTCGATAGCCTTCTTAATCATATCAGCTGGGATACCTGTACCACCGTGAAGAACGAGTGGCATAGCACCTGTCTTCTGCTGAATAGCATCAAGAGTCTCAAATGAAAGACCCTGCCAGTTCTCTGGGTACTTACCGTGGATGTTACCAATACCAGCTGCAAGCATATCTACGCCAAGATCAGCGATTGTCTTACACTCGTTAGGATCAGCACATTCGCCCATACCTACAACGCCGTCTTCCTCGCCGCCGATTGAACCAACTTCGCACTCAATTGAGAGGCCAAGTCCGTGAGCTACGTTAACGAGCTCTGTAGACTTTGCAAGGTTCTCCTCGAATGGGTAGTGTGAACCATCAAACATGATAGATGTGAAACCAGCCTTGATGCACTTGTAGCATCCTTCGTATGTACCATGGTCAAGGTGAAGTGCTACAGGAACTGTAATTCCGAGCTCCTCGTCCATAGCGCGAACCATTGCTGCAACTGTACCGAAGCCTGTCATGTACTTACCAGCGCCCTCAGATACACCAAGGATTACAGGTGAGTTAAGCTCCTGAGCTGTAAGAAGAATGGCCTTTGTCCACTCAAGGTTGTTAATGTTAAACTGGCCTACTGCATAGTGGCCTGCTTTTGCTTTATTGGCCTTTGTCCACTCAAGGTTGTTAATGTTAAACTGGCCTACTGCATAGTGGCCTGCTTTTGCTTTATCAAGCATCTCTTTTGCAGAAACTAACATAAATTATTCCTCCATATATGCGTATTGGGATTCTGAAATAGAACCCTATCTAACGGAAATTTTAACATAATGGAAATTTCTATTCAATAGCTATTTCCAATGCACCCTTTTCATCAATGACGGAAACCTGTTTATGATTTCCTCCAAATTCGCCATCTAAAGTCCATGGAACCTCTTCACTGCATGTAAATCTGATGGATGCAGTTTGGAAGGAATATACCATATCCGAATCTGGAATGAGCCCTGTCATAAAACCAATTATTTCGTTAAGCTCCATTGGGTTACGTGGCATTTTGATGAGAGTAACTTCGAATACTCCATCATTTAAGCCTATATCGCCTCTGATAATTCCCTGGAAGCCACCAACTGATTTAGAGTTAGTAATCATTCCATAGATGAATTCATCATATACAACGTTTCCATCGTATTCCACCTGCATTCTGAAGGATGGAATATCACGAAGCTGTTTAGCGCCTTCAATAATGTATGCTGCGTGTCCTAGAACATTTTTCATATCCTGTGGTGTGGCATAAGAAACTTCTGTAAAAATACCAAATGCAGCGACATAAACAAATGAATCCGAATTAAAGTTTCCTATATCACATGGAAATAGATTATCGGATACACTGATACGCGCTGCATTCAACATATTCTTATCTATACCAAGGGAATTTCCGAAATCGTTTGTAGAACCGGCTGGAATGTAACCGATAGGCTTTCTGTCAGCTACTGGTAGCTGCATCATTCCTGTGACAACCTCATCCAAGGTGCCATCACCGCCAGAGCAAACAATTCTATCAAAATCCTTAGCTCTTTCTATTGTCTGTTTGGTGGCATCTGAACCAGCCTGTGTAATATGTACACTAACCTGGTAGCCTGCCTTAATCATAATGTCTAGGATGTCAGCAAGATGTTCCTTTATTTGTCCCTTACCTGAACGGGGATTTACTATAAATAATAATCTCTTTGACATATTATCCTCTTATAATTTATTTTGTAAGGAAATCAGAAAGTTCAGCTACTGCCTTCTCTTCGTCATCACCACTTGCATCTATTACTACTGTCTGACCTGAAGCTAATACTAAGCTCATCATACCCATGATACTCTTAGCGTTTACCTTCTTTTCATCCATCTCAAAATAGATTGAACTTCCAAACTGATTAGCCAACTGTACTAAATGTGCAATAGGTGTGGCTTCCATTGAATTTGACATCTGAATTGTAACTTGTTTTTGCATGACGTCCTCCTGAAAAACTAAAAACCTTAGCTGACTTATCTGTACTCTTCTGCTATTTTAGCCAGCTTTTTCAATCGATGATTTACTCCCGATTTACCAATTGGGGGATCCAAATATTGCCCCAACGAACCGAGGGGTGTGTCTGGATATTCTAATCTGACTGCCGCTATTTCCTGAAGCTGAATAGGTAGATTTTCTAAGCCCAATCTTTTGTCTATAAGATTGATATCTTCTATCTGTCTGACAGCGGTGCTAACAGTCTTTCCTATATTGGCAGTTTCGCAATTTACCTTGCGATTAATCGTGCCTCGCACTTCCTTAACTACGCGAATGTTTTCAAGCTCCATAACTGAATGGGCTGCTTCCATTACTCTAAGGATTTCTACTATTTGAGCGCCTTCTTTAATGTATACTACGAATTTACCGTTTCGATTAACGTATTTCGCATCAACGTCAAAAGCGTTCATAGAATGTACCAGCTGAATCGCCTGCGATTCTTCTGAGCAGACGATTTCAAAATGATAACCCTTGTTAGGGTCTGATATTGAACCTGCTGCTAAGAATGCGCCTCTGATGAATGAACGTTTACAACAAGGCTGCTGTATAACCAAGTCATTCACCTTAGAACCGTCCTCATTTAGCTTGACCATTTTTATGGTCTCTAAATAGACAGCCTCAGAAAGTGCTGTGACATCTTTTCCTATATTACGTGTTTTATTTAATAAAGTAAAGACTTTTCTTTGTAATGCATCATCTGACATGATTTTGTGTATATCTGTGCCATGCATTAGAAAAATCCCAGCAAGCTCAGCAACAATGCAATGTCTGCTCTTTGGGATTATAGAAAAAAGCTCTTCTTTTACGTCTTTTGAAAACGACAATTACTTTCCTCTCAAAGCATCCTTTCCAATATCACGATGCTCTATTTTAAGTCCGTAGGACTCGTCACCATTAAGTGCATTAAATATTTCATCAGCCAAGCAAACGCTTCTGTGCTTACCACCTGTGCAGCCTACTGCAATTACGAGCTGATTCTTTCCTTCTTTTATATAATTAGGAATCAAAAACTTGATTAAATCTGTAGTCTTCTCAAGGAAGGTCTGAGCCTCATCATATTTTAATACGAAATCCTTGATAGGCTGATCATTTCCTGTAAATGGTCTAAGGTCAGTATCATAGTATGGATTTGGAAGGAATCTTACATCGAATACAAGATCCGCATCCTCTGGAATACCATATTTGAAACCAAAAGAAATGATTGTTACAAATAAGCTTTTATAGTCTACATCATCAACGAATATTTTTTCAAGCTCAGCTTTAAGCTCTCTTGTTAAAAGATGTGTAGTATCAATTACATAATCAGCATCTTCTCTAAGAAATCCGATTGAGTCACGTTCCTTGACAATACCTGCTGCAATTCTTTCTCTTCCTGAAAGAGGGTGATTTCGTCTTGTCTCTTTGTATCTTTTGATAAGGACATCATCCTCAGCATCCAAAAATAGTATAGAAAATTGTTTCTTATCGTTGTCCAATTCCTGCAGAATATCCGGCAAAAGCTTCATGGCTCTGCCGTTACGAACATCAATACCTACTACAATTTTTTCATCGAACGCACCATTTTCAGCCAATTCCACTACGCTTTTAAGTAATTGTATAGGCAAATTATCTACACAGTAATATCCCATATCTTCAAGCATTTTGAAAGCAGTACTTTTACCTGCTCCTGACATTCCTGTGAGAATTAGTAACTTCAATTGATGTCCCTCCCTATAATTCTAACCTCTGGAGTAAGATGAACTCCAAACATTTCGTATACAATATCGTCTACGTCGTTCATGAGCTTAAGCACATCTGCTGCTGTTGCTTTATCCTTGTTAATAACAAAACCGCAATGCTTTTCAGATACTTGTGCTCCGCCTACACTATAGCCTCTAAGGCCTGCGTCGTCAATAAGCTTTCCTGCAAAATATCCCTCTGGTCTTTTGAATGTAGAACCAGCACTAGGATAATTAAGAGGCTGCTTTGCGGTACGCTGTGCTCTGATGTCGTCAATCTTAGCCTTGATTTCGGATTTATCTCCTGGCTGAAGCTTGATTACTGCAGACAGGACGTAGCCGCCGTTTTCCATAAGAGATGAATGACGATAAGAAAGCTCAAGCTCCTCTGGAGTCATCATCTTCTGCTTAAAATCCTCTGTTAATACTAAAACAGATTCTAATACATCCTTCATTTCCCCGCCATAGGCGCCTGCATTCATATAGACTGCTCCACCTATAGTGCCAGGGATTCCAGATGCGAATTCAAGGCCTGTAAGCCCGTTATCAGCTGCTGTATTTGCAACAGTTGATAACATAGCTCCAGCCTGAACAATCATTTTGTCACCGTCTATAGTAATATCTGCTGACTTCTTGCCAAGAGATATTACTACACCCTCTATTCCCTTATCAGATACCAAAAGGTTGCTTCCATTACCAATCATGGTAAACGGTACATCCTGTTCTTTAAGGTACTGAATAAGCGGAATAATAGAAGGATAATCAGGTTCAACGTATATATCCGCAGGGCCACCAATTCTAAAAGTGGTGTGGCTCTTCATTGGTTCTTCTGTAAGAATTAACGCATCCTTAAATTGCTCTGTTAAAGCTTCTGCAAGCTTTTGATATTTATCATTAAGCATACTTAATAAACGCCTCGTATCCTAATAATGCTTCGTATAAATCAACCTTTGAAATGATTTCACATGGTGCATGCATTGAAAGAACTGCTACACCTGAGTCAATAACCTGCATGTTGTAGTTACCCATGATGTAAGCGATTGTTCCGCCGCCACCCTGGTCTACCTTACCAAGCTCGGCTGTCTGCCAGCAAACACTATCCTTATCCATGATAGCGCGTACCTCTCCAACATACTCTGCTGAAGCGTCGTTAGAACCGCTCTTTCCTCTAGCGCCTGTGTATTTGTTAAATACAAGGCCACGTCCAAGATAAGCTGCATTGTTCTTTTCAAATGCTGATGCATAGTTTGGATCAAGCGCTGCAGAAACATCTGATGAAAGAACCTTTGAGTTTGTAAGAGCACGGCGAACCTTAAGCTCTGAATAATCTCCAACACAGTTGTAAAGTTCAGCTAAAGTGTTCTCGAAGAACTTAGACTGCATACCTGTTGCACCAACTGAGCCGATTTCTTCCTTATCTACAAGAAGAGCACATGCTGTTCTTTTAAGTGTCTTTGTTGTGTTAACAAGTGCCATGAATGAAGGGTATGCACATACTCTATCGTCATGACCATAGCCTAAAATCATTGAGCGGTCAAAACCGAAATCACGAGCAGGACCTGCTGGAACTACTTCGATTTCTGCTGAAATGAAATCCTCTTCCTCGATATCGTACTTGTCCTTGAGGAGCTTAAGAATGTTCTTCTTAACAGATTCCTTTTCCTTCTCGCCCTTTTTATCGAATCCAGGGATGCTTCCTACGATTACGTTAAGGTCTTCACCTTCAACAACCTTAGCACCCTTTTTATCCATCTGATCAGCTGCAAGGTGGATAAGAAGATCTGAGATACCGAATACTGGATCTGACTCGTCTTCACCAACGTTAACCTTTACAACCTCACCTGTCTTCTTTACAAGAACTCCATGGAGTGCAAGAGGAATAGTTACCCACTGATACTTCTTAATTCCACCATAGTAATGTGTGTCAAGAAGTGCCATGTCTGTATCTTCATAAAGTGGGTTCTGCTTTAAGTCCATTCTTGGGCTATCGATATGAGCGCCAAGGATGTTTAAACCATTCTCAAGTGGCTCTGAACCGATGTTGAACATAGCAAGCATCTTGCCCTTGTTAGCAGCGAAAACTCTGTCACCAGCCTTAAGCTTTGTGCCGTTAGCGATAACATCGTTTAAATCTAAATAACCAGCCTTCTTAGCCTTTTCAACGAAGAAATCAACACATTCTCTTTCAGTCTTGCACTGAGAAAGGAACTGTCTGTATTCCTCACCAAATTTCATAACCTTTTTTACATCTTTTTCAGATGTATACTTACTCCATGCATTTTTGCGTTCCATAAAACTAAAACTCTCCTGTTAACCATTAATATTATTTTGAACTCGTCTATAAAGCTCCTCTGCGGCGTTATAACCCATCTTCTTCTGACGATGGTTAACTGCTGCAGCCTCGCAAATAATAGCGAGATTTCGACCTGGTCTGATTGGAAGCGAATGACATGTAACATCAATTCCTAAGATATTCATGTATTCATCTGTCATTCCGAGACGGTCATATTCCTTTTCCTTTGACCAATCCTCAAGCTTGATAACTAAATCGATACGCTGCTCATCCTTAACAGCCTCAACACCATAAAGTGATTTAACATCGATGATGCCGATTCCTCTAAGCTCAATTAAGTACTGAGTGATTGAAGGTGCGCGTCCGTATAATCTTTCGTTATTAGGACGACGGATTTCAACTACATCATCAGAAACAAGTCTGTGTCCTCTTCGGATAAGCTCAAGTGCTGCCTCTGACTTACCAATTCCTGATTCACCTGTAATAAGAAGACCTTCACCATATACATCAACAAGTACACCGTGGATAGTAGTGTATGGTGCGAAATCCATGTTAAGTGAATAGATAAGTGCTGACATGAATTCTGATGTAGCACGATCTGTTCCAAGTACAGGAATCTTTGCCTTAGCTGCCTCCTGTAAAATCACATCCTCTGGCTTTTCATCTCTACAATAAATTACA
Source organism: uncultured Pseudobutyrivibrio sp. (assembly GCA_902775195.1). Taxonomy (GTDB): domain Bacteria; phylum Bacillota; class Clostridia; order Lachnospirales; family Lachnospiraceae; genus Pseudobutyrivibrio. Next base: position 2,373 of record CACYLQ010000071.1, on the reverse strand, counting down.
CATGGGATGTCGTATGAGAAAAGCTTTGCAAAGCTTTCTGCCTTTTCTTTATCACTCTTCTTTGCTAAATATGCTGTTTCTACGTTTCCGATTACCTGGATACGGCTTGGCTCGAAATGCTCGTAAAAACCATGTAGCTGAAGAGCTGGTCTGTTGACATCAGCAACTGTGACCTGTGAATCCTCAAGATTTAAATCTGGAGTGTAGTTTGTAAGATTAAATCTTTCTTTTACTGTTGCTACAGTAACAAATTTGTTAGTTGCCATAAAAACCTCCGATCAGTATTGAAATCTTTAACTATTGTAGCGTATTTTCTTCCGAATTAATAGGGTGAAAGTAATTGTATACATTTTCTGCAGCCTCTTTTGACATGGATTCTGTATCCATTAACTCTTCTAAGGAAGCAGCCGCCATTTTTTCGGCAGAAATATATTTTTTCATAAGAGCTTTTCTTCGTTTTGGCCCTATTCCTGTAATGTCGTCCAAGAAGCTGTGAACCTGCCCCTTGCTACGCAAGCTTCTATGATATTCAATCGCAAATCTATGCGCCTCGTCCTGAAGTCTGGTGATAAGCTGGAAGCCTTCAGAATGAGTGTCGATTGGCAGCTCCATGTCCTTGTAATATAGGCCTCTGGTTCTGTGGTGATCATCCTTTACCATGCCGGCGATTGGAATGTGAAGGCCTAATTCGGCCATAACCTGTTCTGCTATATGAACCTGTCCCTTACCACCATCCATCATGATAACGTCAGGGAATTTAGTGAAGCTGTCTTCTATTACGCCACCGTTTTCCTCAAGCTCCTCTATACCGTGTGAAAAACGTCTTGTAAGGACCTCATGCATTGATGCGTAATCATTTGGTCCTTCAACTGTTTTAATCTTGAATTTGCGGTAATCTGAGCGTTTAGGCTTACCTTTTTCAAATACAACCATTGAGCCTACTGACTGGAAGCCGGAAATATTGGAAATATCGTAAGCCTCCATTCTGCTTGCCCCAGGAAGATTAAGAAGGTCGGCGATTTCTTTCATGGCGCCGATGGTTCTGCCCTCTTCCTTTTTTATTTTTTCTCTATCCTGATTAAGGACCATCTGAGCATTCTTTGCCGCAAGTTCAACAAGCTTGTGCTTGGTGCCGGCCTTTGGAGCCTTAAGATATACTCTGGCGCCCTTTTTATTTGTAAGCCAAGTCTCTATCAGATTAGCCTCTTTCATATCAAACTGAACAAATACCTCTCTTGGAATAAAAGGAGTTCCAGTGTAATAATCCTTTAAGAAATATTCCAGCAATTCCTCATCAGTATCATCTACTCGAACGTTAATGAAGAAATGCTCCCGGCCTATCATCTTGCCGCCACGGATAAAGAATACCTGTACTACAGCATCCTCCTTGCCCTTAGCCATGGCGATAATATCTCTATCCTCGCCGTCTAGCTGAGTAGCCTTCTGACGGCCTGCGCAAGCCTTTACAGATTCTATCAAATCTCTGTAGATGGCTGCTTTTTCAAAATCCATGTCCTCAGATGCTTTTAGCATCTTTTCCTTAAGGTCTTTGATGGTATCGAAGTAATCTCCGTTTAAAAAGTCGATTACCTTATCTACGTTTTTACGATATTCCTCTTGTGGCACATTTCCCTGACACGGGCCAAGGCACTGGCCTATATGATAATTAAGGCATGGTCTAGTCTTTCCAAAATTCTCTGGAAGCTTTTGATTACATGTGCGGATTTTATAAAGTTTTCGTACTAAATCGATGGTGTCATGGACAGCACCTGCCGATGTGAATGGGCCAAAGAATTTGCTGCCGTTCTTTTTCATCCTTCTGGAGAATAACACCCTAGGATAAGCTTCTGTGACGGTAACCTCAATGTATGGGTAGGTCTTATCATCACGAAGCATGGTGTTGTACTTTGGACGATATTCTTTAATTAAATTGCATTCTAAAATAAGAGCCTCAAGCTCAGAATCTGTGACAATGAATTCGAAGTAATCAATATTTGCCACCATCTGTTTTTTCTTGAGCCCCTCATCATGGCTTGGCTGGAAATACTGTCGCACTCTGTGTTTCAGAGATAGAGCTTTTCCAACATATATAATTTCGTCATTTTTCCCGTGCATTAGATAAACTCCCGGTTGGTCCGGGAGTTTACTAAGGTCTTCTTCAGTTACCATAAATTACTCATCAAAAATGTTGTCTGTTACCACATTCATTGGATCATTATCTGTATCGAAGAATGTGCTTGTTGATTCCTTCTTTTCTTCAGGCTCAGGGATTCCCTTAATCTCTCTAAAAATTTTCATGAATTCCTTACCTGTAATTGTTTCGTGCTCAAACAGATAATCGGAAATCTTATCTAAGCATTCCATGTTATCTGT
>CACYLQ010000070.1 GCA_902775195.1 uncultured Pseudobutyrivibrio sp. | reverse complement strand
CTATATGCCTAGAAATGCTGACGTAACAATTTACTATGTTGGTAAGAAGGCAATAGAAAATATAGTTAATGAGAATCTGGATGAAGGTATATTCAAGGCCTATGCAGCATACGACATTACCATTTACGACCGTAATGGAAACAAGTATCAACCAGACTACGATAATAACGCTGTAAAGGTAACCTTCGAATCTGTACATAACCTGGAAGAGGTCCCAGACGAGGAAGTAACAGTATTCAGAATTGAAGATGATAACACAGTAACAGAGATTGAAGCTGATGCAGCAGGCGAAGATGTAAGCTTTGATGCTGAGCACTTTAGTACTTATGTTACAGGTACAGTAGATAATAGTGATTATGTTGAAATAAGTGATATTAACCAGGTTGCATTTATTAGTGCAGCAGATTCTGGCTATGGATACACAAGACCTGTCTATGCAGGCTTTGACTTTTATGCAGATGCAATAGGTGACTATGTATTTACAGCAAAAGCGTATAAGAATCTGACATCAGATAGTCCAACATCAGGAGATTTGGCAGCTGAATCAGATGGAACATTTAAGGTTACAGTAGCTACTCCAGGTTGGCAGAATAATGTAAAGATTCCATTAGTAGAAAAGAACCCAGGAAATGGTTATGTATCAAGAGGCTACAACTATTCAGTTGTTGTAGGCTTTGAAACATCGCCTAGCAACCACGTATTCTTCAAGTTTAATAACGGAAGTGGTTCTTCAACATACATCAGTAAGGGCGATTCGTGGAAAGCAGAGCCTGAGCATAATGGTATTTTTAAGGTCACAACAAGTGTAGTTAGCCCCGACGACTATACACTTGAGGTTACAGATACTCCAACGGATGCATATACTATCGCATCTGTAAAATCAGAAAAGGATAAGTTAGCATCTGAAAAAGTGGTAGTATACGCTGTCGGCGAGACAGATACATTGACAGCTGTTCTTAGCGAGGCAACAGCAGAAAGAACAATAGACTGGACATTAGACCCAAGCAGCTCAACCATAATAAGTCTTGCAGCAGCTAGTAATCCAATGGCCACAAAGATTACAGCAAATAGCCCAGGTAGTGTAAAGCTTAATGCAACATACAAGGGAACAACATTTGTTATTGATGTATATGTAGTAGATATTAAGCTTGGTAGCGATAGTAGTGTAGAAGGAACAACTACACATCATGAAAAATATACAGGAACTAACGTAGTACCTGCTGTTACTGTTAACACAACAGATGCGGGTGGCTCAGTGCCTTCATACTATTACGTAACAGATACAACTGTTAAGAATTCACCAACAGCAACAGGTGTAGTTAGTGTGTCTTCACTTACAACACCATACACAATTACCAAGGGCGATAGCGCTACAAACGTAGATGCAGGAACATCAACTGTAAATATTAAGTACTATTATTCAGCGAACAAGGTATATTCTTACGACAGAACATTCACCATCGACGCTCTTGATATTAGTACTAAAAATGCAGCAGGTAAGGATGCCTTTGATACAGCAGAATTTGTTGTTGAAAATGGAACAGTAACTGATGTAAAGAAGGTAAATGAAAATAATGTTTTAGCAGCAACACCATCATTTAGTAGTGGTGATATTACAGTATCATTGGTGGGTACACCAGTGTTTAGTTCTGCTGGAATTAAATATACTTATCGAGTAGTAGGTCATAATAATTTTACAGGTCAGGTAGATGTAGAAAAGCAGATTTCAGGAAGCAATATATCAGATATTATTAGAGCTGAAATCAGAGAAAGCTCACCACTATATTACTACGAGTATACTGGAATGGCTTATAACCTAAATGACCATGTAAACGGTGATAGTTGGACAGATATTGCCTTCTATGATAAGCAGGGTAATGAATTACCAACAGGAACAATAAATAAAAACAATGCAACCGCAACAATCAACTCAAGTGGAACAACTGATGGTGATTCTATTAACGCTGGAGAAAAGGAAATTGTTATCACACCATCTAGTGGATTTAGTGGAAGCATTTCTATACCATTTACAATCTATCCAAGGTCATTAAGTGATGCGAAGATTAATTGGGTAAACGGACGAGAATTTTCATATACAGGAAATCCAATTGAACCAAAGGAATGTACCTATGGCTCAACAACAGATGGTGATTTCTACGTTACATTAACCACAACAGATGCCTCAGGAAATAATGTAGATAATGTAATCAATAATACAAACGAGCAGGAATACAAGATTTCTTACCTGCCAACAAATAACCATACAAAGATTACAGATTCTCCAACATTGATGCTTACTGCAACAGGAAAGAATTTTGAGAATCAGTCTAACTTATCAGATGGTTATTCAATTAAGGCCAACTTTGCCTTAAACATGACTGTAAGAATCATTGACGGCGGAATCTACAATGGTACTTACGAAAAGAAGGATGAAAACGGATATTATCCAACAGGCTATAAGAAGTATTATGACAAAACATATAGCTTACCAACAATCAAGGTATTAGTAGGTGGAAATACTATTAACACACCTTCTGATTACGCTATAGAAGTTGATGATGATGCAAGTGAACCTAATGGTTCATCAAATTTAACTGAAGCAGTAGGAACCAAGTACATTAAGATAAGTGCGAAAGAAGGCGGAAAATACGCAGGCGGTGGCACAGTTATAGCAACATATACTGTAGTTCCTAGACCTCTTAAGAATGAAGTAATAACAGTAGTAGATAAAACATCTTCTAGAACAAAGATATTTAATAATGCTACACAAGGATTAGTAGCGGCAAAGGACGATACAGATACAGATTATGATATTAAGATTACTTATGGCACTACTTATCTGAAATATGGACAGGACTATGATATTTCATATACTGGTGATCAGGTAAATGCAGGTACAGTAAACTATACAATTACAGGTAAGGGAAACTACACAGGTTCCCTTGATCCAAAGTCATTTACGATTAAGCCAGCAAGTCTTGATCCTTCAACAGGCACAGCAACAGCTGAGCTTGATTTTGCTGACCCTGTAATCAGTCTTTCATACGATGGCAAAGAAAAAAATCCTACAGTAAAGGTAAAGATTAACAACAGTACATTCACAGAAACATATAAATATACAGGTGCTACCTTAGAAAGCACAAACTTCAAGGTAAGCTATGATAATAATATTGCACTTTCTACATCAACAAAGCCTGCCACTGTTACAGTAACAGGTAAGAACAATCTGACAGGAAGCGTAAGTTTAACATTTAACATAACAAGCAGCACTGACAAGTATCAGATTACACTTAACGGCAAGGCTGCAACGCTGGTTAGCGAAGCAAAATTTGCTACAGAACATTATAGAGAATACTATTGTGACTTAAACGCAGTCTACAATGGTACAACTAACTATGGTGCTCCTGTAGTTATTAACCCTGCAACTGGCGAAGTACTTAATAAAAATGGCCGTAAGACAGATTATGGATATGGATATCACAACACGAACAAGGTAAATCCACAGGGAAATTACTCAACTGAAACATGGCCATACCTTAAGATTACTGGTATCAATTCATACGATGGAAACGATGCAATTGTTTATTTTAAGATTCTTCCAGTAAGTATTGAGGATGCGACTATTAGCTATGAACCAAAGTGCGATTATGATTCAGCAAATGTAGTAGTACCTACATTTACAATAACATTTGGTACCACTGTATTAGCAGCTGGAACAGATTACAGCGTAGAAGCTTTTGAGGATGAAGCTTGTACAACACCTGCAACAACAAAGGCTGGACCTAAGTATGCTCGCATAACAGGCCAGGGAATATATGAAGGTAGCGTAATCAAGCCATACACAGTTGGTACAGATATAAGTAAGGCTTTAGTAAGAATTACAGGTCCTGATCCAACAGTTTCTAATCAGGATATCTTTATCCCTTCATTAACTGATAGAAATAACGGCGCAATTGCGGTTGAAAATACATCTACTGAAAGCAACCCATTTAAGGGCATACTTTGGAGAAATAATAAGGCTGCAAAGATTGAATTATACGATGGAACTACACCAATAGATGCTACTGCATTAAAGGAGCCAGTAGTTACATCTAAGTTCAAGGATGGCACTAATGTTTCATATATTTCTAGAAATACTACTACTATAGATGATTACAATTACAATGTAATTACCTATACAGTAAGTGCTAAAGAATCAGCAGGAAAGTACTATGGAACAGCCACAATCTATTATCAGATTGAGCCAGCTACAATTGGCGATGGCACAACATGGGATAATAAGGTTACAGGCAGCATCGAAGGTATACATCGCTATGATGGCGACGATAAGAAGATTTATCCACAGGTAAAATTTAAATATGGTGAAGATCCAGAGTATGTATTAACAGATAAGGATATAAGTCCTTATCCTATTAACCTGGGCACAACACCAACAACACAGCTTATTTCAAAGACTATTTATGGTGTTGGTAACTTCACAGGTTCACATACATACGACAATATTAATTATTTCCCAGGTTATGTAAAGGTAACTGCAAAGTGGAATAGCAGCACTGATGGTTCTAAGACCATAGAAACAACTAGTGCAACAACAACAGAAGATTTAGGTCAGATATATGCATACGAGCAGAATGTAGCCCAGTGTCCAGATATCAGCTTAACAGCAACCAATGGTAAAACACCTCTTATTGAAGGAAGAGATTACGATATAACCTACCCTTCAGAGGATGACCAGAAGAATAAGCTTGATGAGAATTTGACTATCACAATTAATGTAAAGGGCACCAATTATGTAGCTCAGACCATTACCTTTACATATAAGATAGCAAGTAATAATATTGCGGGCTTCTATGGAACATTAACAGACATACCTTATCAGGCTAAGACTGTAGATATTAATACTATAAAGAAAGCTACGTTGAAACTTGCTACAACTAAGGGTGGAGCAGAGCTTAAGCCAGGTATTGATTACGAACTGGTTGAAGATGACGCTGAAACTCAGACAGATAAGTTTAAGACTCAGTTTGGTACTGAATATACTACAGCTGTAGTTACAAATTCATTGCCTTCATATCAGACAAACTACATATTTGTTAAAGGTATTGGTATATATAGTGGTTACTGCAAGATACCATTTAACATTATTCTTGATATAGGTAATGATGCTTACACCAGAGTATACATGCCAAAAGGCAGCTATGAGCTTGGCGATGATGGCAAGCCTACAGGTGCTGAGTATGTTCCAACTATAATGTACAGGGATGTTAATGGTGCGCAGGATACATACACCAAGCAATTAACAGCGCCAGAGGTTCAAGTAACAGAAACAGATGGAACAACAACTACTAAGACCTTAACAAACTATACGATAACCAGAGACCGTGAAGGTAAACCAGGTCCTGATGGAAGTATAGCGGTAACAGGTGCTTATAACTGTACTGGAACAGCAAAGAATGTAAAGACATCAGCAGGTAAAGATGTATGCTTCCAGATTAGACTTTCTAACTATGGCGATTTAGTTATAAGTGGAAATGGTGTTTATTCTTACACTGGTAATGCCGTAACACCTGCTATAAATGGACTTACAGATATAGGTGCAGTAGAAGCTCCAGTAGTAATGGAGAACAATGTACCAGTTATCCAGAATGGTGAAGGTGTAGACTACGGATTAACATATCAGTATTCAACCGAACCAGCAACAAATGTTGCCATTAAGGTAGGTAAATGGAAGGTAATTGTAAAGGCTACTACAAATAGTAGATTCTTCATAGCAGGTACATCTAAGGAGCTGGAATTCTACATCAAATATGATTTGGCAAATGCTACAATGACCTTTGCAAATGCGTCACCTGATGATACAGATCCAACAATACCTAAGGTTGGTTACACAGGAAAACCTTATAGCTTTGTAGACAATGTAACTATTAAAGATAAGGATGGTTCAACAATCATTTATACAAAGGACCAGAATACATTAGTTACATTAAACCCAACGGAAAAGACCGATATGGGCGAGTATACAATCGTAGCAAAATCTAAGGATACAAATGAGACCTATTGTTATGGTGAGTGTAGTTCGAAATTTAAGATTTCAGGAATCAGTTTATCCGAAGCAACAGTTACACTTGATAAAGATTCGGATGAGTATACTGGAAAGGCAATAACACCTAAGGTAACTGTTAAAAACGGTACAATGACTCTACGATTACACGGTTAAGTATGAGGATAATATTAATGCTGGAACAGCAAGAGTTGTAGTATCAGGTATTAAAAACTATTCCGGAAGTATAACAAAGACATTCACTATAACAAAGAAGGATTTAAGTGGATGTACAGTAAGCTTTGGAGATGCTTACTATGTAGGTAATGCAGAAGGTCTTAAGGTTGAGCCTACTGTAACAGTAAAGAATGGTACTGTAGACCTTAGAGCTGGAGTTGATTATAAAGAAATAACATCTGCAGATTTCAACAATAACGGCTCTATTGCTACTGCTGTACTAAATGGAAATACAGAGGAGAGTACTTGGACAAAGTACCCAAGTGTTAAGATTACGGCAACCGCAAACGGTAATTATACAGGCGAAGTTGATGCTGCTAAGTTTAAAATTGAAAAGCTGGATATAGAGACTAATAAGGCAGTTAATATAGCAGCAACTTCAGCAGAGTATACTGGAAGTACAATAGACCCATATGATGCTGTAGCTATGTCTGTAACATACAAGAACGTAGAAACACCATTAGTAAAATTTGATTCAGCAACAGGTAATGGTGATTACAGTATAGAGGCACTGGATTCAGCTGGAAACCAGGTAACCGAAATTAAGTCAATGGGACTTTATAAGCTGATAATTACAGGAAAGAATAGCTGTACTGGCGAAAAGATTATTGATTTCACTGTTACACAGCGTTCACTTCCAAATAATTATCACTATTACTTCTCTACAGAAAAACCTGGCTTTGTGGGAACCTGGAGAGAATTAACAACAGCTGATTTTGGTACTACACCTGAAAAATATAAGCCTGGTTTTGTTACTGAAGGTGGATTAACAAATGATAAGCTGAAGATTTACATCTATGATTGCACAACAGTAAAGGCAGGCGAAGATAACATACCTGAAATTGCAATTATTGATTTGGGTGTAAAGGATCCGCAGCATCCAACGGATTCAACCAAGCATTATGAGTTGATAAAAGGCAAGGATTACACTGTAACTGTATCTAATGCCCAGAAAGCTGGTACTGCAGAGTGGAACAGAGCGGCAACAGAAGATTATCACGCAACTGTTGCAGCCACTTCTCCAGCTATTACAATTACAGGTCAGGGTGATTACACAGGAGAAATCACATTACCATATAACATTGGTAAGAATATTAATAATCAGAACCTTAAGATTACATATTCTGCTAATGGTATAGATTATCCTGGCTGGTTGGCTGAATTTGGTTCATACTCATCACCAAATCCAAGATGGCAGTATAACTACAATGGAACCTCACAGGTACCAACAGTAAAGGTAACAACAGAAAACAACGTAAGATTATCAAGTACCAAGGATTACTCAGTTTCATTTACAGATGGTGTAGGAAATGAAGATGATTCTGTTAATGCTGGTTACAAGTACGTTGTAATAACTGGTAAGGGCGATTATTGTGGAACCATGATTCAACGTTACCAGATAAACAGAAAGAAGATTACTGCTGAACCTGTAATTACAAATCCAAAGACAACTGCAGCAGGAGGAAAATATTTTACAACAGAAGAAAATCCTTATGCAGCAGATAAAACAAATAATGTTTATGGAAGCCCAGTATTAACATTTAAGGTAACCGGATTATCTAAACTGACAGATGAGACAGCAAAGAAGTATCTGGCAGCTCATGGCCTAAGCACAGAGCCTGATAACAATCAAACTGCAGATTATGTGGGATATTACTATGGTATCTACACAGGCACACCTATTAGACCAGAAATAACAGTATTTGATAATACTCTTGGAACTGCAGGTACTACAACTAAGCAAATCTCCAGCGGTGATAATGGTGATTTGGAGATTAATTACATCAACGACAATACCAAGACTACCTTCAATGATGATGGAACAATCCTTAAATGTGGTGAGGTTACCGTAGGATTTAAGGCAAGCGACAATGTATTGGAATCTACAGCACATGGTAATTACTATGTAGGTAGTGAATCAGCTACATATCGCTTCAGATACATCATCGTTGCAAGAGATATCACAGCTGATGATTTCGTTGCAGAGTTTGTAGAGAGCTTAGATAAGCCTCAGGATTACACAGGAAACGAGATTAAACCTGAAGTTTCAGTTACTAATGGAGGCGCTCCACTAGTTAAGTACGACGAGAGTACAGATGAGGGTGACTTTAAGGTACAGTACGATGACAATGTAATCCCAGGAACAGCTACAGTAACTATTACAGGTGTAAACAATTACACTGGAACAAAGACCTTGAACTTTGATATCATGGGTAACCTGAATACAGATACAGTTGCATGCTCAAAGGATTCAAATGGCAACTATATTAAGGGTGCTCCTAAGCAGATTTATACTGGAACATCTATTACAAAGGGAAATCCAGAGATTTATCTGATGCTTGAGGCAACACCGGACTATCCAGAGGATGTTATTTTAACTTACGGTGAACAGTATAATGTAGGTGGCGTAGGTGATACAGACCACTATGTTTCATACGGAAATATCATTTATTCTGGTATCGAAGCTAAATACTGGAAGGGTGATAAGGAAGTATATTATGACATCGAATTTAATGAAAGCGAAATTCATGTAAACAACAATGAAGGCGACTACAAATATACTGGATATCCAATAGTACCTAAGTTTACATTGAATGTTTCAACAGCTGATATTAAGTCAACCAAGTACTATCAGAATAGTAAGGAAATAAATCCAAGTGAAGATGCAGACAAGAAGTGCTTCACTGATATAGGCAAGATTGATGTTGTAATCACTTATGATGTAGGTAGCAAGAAGAATAACACTGCAACAACAAGCTACAATATCGTTGCAAGACCTATAGAAGAATGTACTGTAGAATATGCTAAGGATTTCCACAGATACACAGGAAGCGCAATTCAGCCAGCATTTGCAATCAGTATTAAGTCAAAGAATCTGCAGACAGACAAAGACCAGATTTATACTCAGTTGCAGGAATACAACGAAGAAGATGGAACTGGCGATTATGCTGTAGATTATGGAAACTTTGTATACAGCACAGCAAAAGATGACTGCTACATCACACTTACAGGAAAGTCTGATAAGCTTACAGGAACAGCAACATTCCCTTACACAATAAGCTTACAGGCAGTTGCAAACCTTAGAGTAACTGAAAATACTGGCGATTCACTTACAGTTAAGTGGGTTAAGGATTTATTCTCTGATGGAACTCAGCTTAAGTTTGAAGTAAAGAATTCTGACGGAACATATAGTGATTATATGGTAACCAGAATTGAAGGAAGCGGAAACGAGTACACATTAGATGGACTTAAGGGAAGCACAAGCTATAGAATTACAGCTACTGCTTATGCGAAGCCAGAAGCTGGAGTAATAATCTTCAGTGAGGATAAGACTATTGAAAAGACTACTGATGTAGAGACTTCTTCAATTACAGTTACTAGAAGCAGTGCAGACCCTACAAGAGCAACAGTTACTCTTCCAAAGAATGGAGATGTAGTAATCTACTATATCTATAGAGCAAATGATACTACAAGCAAGGGCACATTATGTGCTATCTTGCCAAAGGATACTGGTGCATACACTAATACAAATCTAAGTAGTGGAGCAACATATTACTATTACGTAGTAGGCTATGGATTCTCATCTACCACAGGTAAGCTGGAGCAGGTTAACCAGTCAGAGTATGTTGAGGCAGTAATTAAATAACGGAATTATTAAGATGGAGGCTAAGAGCTTTAGGGCTTTTAGCCTCCTTTATTTTGTTCACAATATTTTCTAATAAAAATAATTGCTGAAATATATACTTTTGGGTAGAATTTTATGTAGAAGGTAAAAGTGTATGGCGGAGAAAAAAAGGTTCATCATAGGCGGTTTTGAATTTGAAAATCACTATGAATATCGGGCAGCCCAAGAGGACGTAAAGAAAATAGAGTGCATCAATGCGGAGCTTGATATCCAAGATCCAGAGGTAGCTTTGCGCCTTTATAATGATATCCGTGATGGAATTATCACCTTCAACAGCCCTATCGGCGCCCAGTATACAGAGCATGTGGCAGATATTGTTGCCAACAAATCTGCAGGTCTGTTAGACGACAGAGAAATCATCGAAGAAGCAGCCACAAAGGCAAAGAGCTCTAGGAGACTAGGTATCATATTTGTAGCTGTTGCCGTAGTACTTGTGGGTGTTTATGCCACTGTAGAAATAAAAGAGGTAATGGAGACTAGACGTCTCGCCAAAATCCAGGAACAGGTCAAGTCCGCTCAGGACACTAATAATTCACAAAAAAACGCTAATATTGAAAATGAAAATGACGATATAGATTCTGTAGAGAACTCAAATAGGGAAGATGTGTCTAGTAACTCATCTGAAGCTAATGAAATTACTGAAGATTTAATCGTTAGCCCATGGGATACAGATTACGCACCTGAGGATAGAGAAATCCTTCCAGAATTAGCTGGCTTATATGCCGACAATCCAGATTTGGTAGGCATTTTAGAGGTGGTAGGCACAGATATCAACTATCCAGTAATGCAGACAATAAGCGACCCAGAATACTATTTGAGAAGGGATTTCTATGGAGATGAAAGTACCGCAGGTACTTTATTCGTCGATTATCGTTGTGACATAGTAAATCCTACTACAAACACCATCATTTATGGACACAATATGCGTTCTGGAACCATGTTTGGTGGTTTGAAGCGTTACTTGAAACAGGATTATTATCAGTCGCATAAAACGATAATCTTTAAGACTCTTTATGAGGAGCAAGAGTACGAAATTGTAGGAGTGGGCTTATCGGCGGTAGGCTATGATGACGATGAAAACTACAAATACTACGATTTCATCAACGCAGTAACAGGCAGCGAGCTCCAGGAGTTTTTAAATGCTATCCAAAGTTTATCAGTTTATGACGAGACAATTGATATCAGCGCGACTGACAAAATATTGACTCTCAGCACCTGCAATTCTTACACCGAGGATGGACGAATGTTTGTTGTGGCCAAGAGAGTCAAATAACAACACTAGAGTCTATAAACTTGGGGTTAAGGGTGAAAGCTATGGTGAAAAAGGGATTTTTAAAAAAGACAGGATGTATCCTAATTAGCGCATCTATTATTCTTACGGGCGTTACCTTCTTTGGCAGTTCTACGTCTGAGGCTGATGATAAGGAAGAAATCATCACAGAAGAACAAATCGATGAATCCACAGAAGAAAATACTGAAAATCAGGAACAGGAAGTGGTTGAAACTGAGCCTGCTGAAGCAGAGGGCGGAAATGTTAGAATGATGTTGGGAACATCTTTGGCCTCTACCAATCCATCAGATGATGACACTGAGGCATCATATAGCGCAGATGGAACAGAGCTTATAAAGGTACCTGCTGGCGTAGGGGAAAGCTTCACAGTGCCATCTACAGTTACCAAAATTAGAACAGATGCCTTTAGCAATAGTAATGTTAATACAATTACATTTGCTGGCGGTGGTGACCAGATTACTTATTCAAATTTTGGTGCACAAAGTAATGACTGGCCAGCCAGTGGAACAGTTGTATATTGCTACGGCTCCGCAGAAAAATCCAGCTCAGGAGTATCGCAGTTTTTCCTTAACAGAGTAACAGCTTCCAGAAAGATTAGTATTTTTTATTCAGAATCAGATATTACACCTGTAGATCCTACACCGGATACTACAGTAATTGTAAATGTTACTGAAACAGCAAGTGACAGTAGCTTTGAGGATGTGACAACACCATATTCCCTTAAAGTAGGTTCTACTTATGTACCCACTCCTCGAACAGGATATGAGGTTTATCCAGAAAGCTATGTTGTAACTTCAGAAGCAATACAGAATAAAACATTTACCTATTCACCTTCAGCTACTGAAGAAGACCCATTAGTGGATGTTACTGACGAATATTATGATTCAACTGGAAAGACAAAGGTTAGTGCCAATAAAGATAGAAGTAGACATTACAAAGAAAATGACATTATTAAGCCATTAGTTGTTTCAGGCTATACCCTTTTCGAAGGAAGCGAATATACAGTAACAGCAGATAAAACTGGTCAGACTGTAACCTTTAAATATAAGGCTAACGGTTCTACACCGGCTCCATCAGGTGGCGGTTCATCTGGCGGATCTTCAAGCAGCTCTGGATCATCAGCTGCTAAGCCAGTAAGTAGCAATATCAATGCTGGATTAAAGGGTATTTACCAGGTTACAAATGGTGCAAATCAGACAATAACAAGAGAAAATGGCCCTGTAAAGATTACATGTAATGGTGAGTTAAGTAAGCTTACAGGTATCTTTGTTGATAAGGTAAGAATAGACCCAAGTAGATATACATTGGAATCAGGTTCTACAATCCTTACATTTACAGGCGGTTTTGTAAAGCTATTCTCTATTGGCGACCACGTAGTAAGATTTGAATATGTGGATGGCTACGCAGAGACAGGTTTAAAGGTAACAGAGGGTAAGACTACAACCACAGTTACTTACAAAGTAAGTAGCGATGGTTCTATATCTACTGGTCATACCAAGGATACAACACCTAAGACAGCAGATGGATTTGATGACAAATATTTACTTTGCATAGCTATTTTCCTTCTAGGTGCTGGTGCCATCTTATTTGGTAACCAAAGAAAGCTAGAAGCCATAGTAGCTGGGGAGGATGACGACGAATAGTCGGGTGAAAAAATGATTATACTAGAAACTATTATTTATGTAGCACTAATAATTGCATTATTTGCTGTATGTGATAATAGATATTCAAGGAGGTACTACGTCCCTTTAAAGGTGGTCTGTAGTGCCTCCTTTTTAGTGATTCTCTTCTTGAATTTCTATTACAGTGAAAGACTAGGCCTGTTGATGTGGGCCCTTCTAGCCTGTTTTGTGGGCGATAGTATAACACATATCTTAGAAAGCAGTTTATGGCCATAGGAATTATCGCATTCATGCTAGGACATGTGGGATTTCTTAATTACATGTGCCGTATAACAGATCATACAAGCGTGCTGGTTTACATATTGCCAGTTATACCATGTTTGATATTAGTAGGAATGAGAAAGTGGTGTCATCTGCACATGGGCTCTCTTTTCGTGCCATGCATTATCTATTGCTATTTCGTATCAACCATGACCTTAAAAGCCGGGCCTAAACGGAATTCAGCAGATAGGAATCGCAGGATTACTATTTCTTATCAGCGACTTCACAATCCTATACTTATATTTCTACCATTTCAGCCACATAAAAAATAAGCGCGCGGTCCATTACCTGAACCTCGCGACTTATTACGTAGCAATAATATTATTTATCTATAGCCTGTAGACGTAACCAGCGGACTAAATTATTTGATATAAGATACAAATACGTTTCCGAAGGTCGCGAAGTATTCGTTGGCCTCGGTAATGCCCATCTTTGATGTGGCACTAGTCTGTGGGTCAAAGTAGGTGATAGTTGAAGCATCATATCCTACGATGAGTACCGCAGTGTCCTCGCCAGTGTATGCATATACAGGCACGCCCTGGCTGACGTAGTAAAGCACCTGAGTTAAGCTTGTACCAGTTAAATCAAGAATGTCGTAGTCCTTAAGAGTCTTTCTAAGGATTGAAATAGGCGTTTCGCCTGATTCTAACAGTGTATGTACCTGCACATTTTCCCCTGCCTGAACAAGCATAGCGGACAATGCCTTTGCAGATGCTGAAGCATCGGAATCTGAAGAACCAACAGCAATTCCTGTAATGGAATTCTGGTAGGATTTTCTGCCGCGCTTCCATATATATTTTGGTGTGTTATCAAGTACGATACCCATTTCCTCATCAGCAAGTGTGATAGCGGAAAGCAAATCGTCAGTAGCAAGAGCCACCTTATTACCAACATATACATAGTACTGTGTTGAGCTGGTAGCAGATGATACAGAAACGTTTCGGGCTGTATCTGCAAGTACCAAGCCTGTAATGTCGTATTTTACATTGCCAAGCTTCTCATCCTCCTCAAGAGGAGTCATGGTAAGAGTGACAATCTGTTGTTTAATATCATCTGTAGCAAGTGATATATCAACTGCCTTGTTCTGTTCACCAGCACTGTTTTTGATGGTGTCTCCTTCGGCAGCTGTAATGATTCCATCTTCACCAATCTGGATTCGGTCCAAATAGATTGTGTAGGAATCAATAGAAGTATCGGTGATGTAATATCCCTTCTTCTGGTAATTCATAAGCTCACGGTTGCTTCCCTGTGAGATATCAGAAATAGTAACCTTGTACATAGGATATATAGTAGAACCAGCACCGTCAGTGGTGATATCGTTCTTATTGATTGTTCCGTAGATTAAATCGTCATCAAGGAATTCAAGTGGTCTAAGCAGCTGGTCCTTTGATGCGTTAATATCAAAGGAATTGCCAGTTTCCAAATCCATGATGTGGATGGTAGATGCCATGTTTTCCTCATCCATCCAGGCCAGGTATCTACGTGAGCTTGAAACTGCGTACTGAGCATCGTCAAGACCAGTCATAAGCTCTTTAGTGGTAAGCTCGTTCAGTGACATATAAACCAGCGTACCGTTTACCATAATGTAGAAATCGTTGTTGGCGGTTTCATACAAAAGCTCAGAGAAGTTAGCGTTCAAAATCTGATAAGAGCTTGTAGATGTAATAAATACCTGCTCTGTAGATGTATCCTCGATAGCATCGTAGTGGAAAAGGTTGATTCCGCATTCGCCTTCGTGGCTGCCTGAATTCATGTAGCCGTAAACAACGTAGTCCATGGTACCACTTTCATCTATATTTAATAGAAGAATCTGGTGCTGGTCGTAGATTGAACGGGAATCAGATGCATCATCCACAAAGCTAAATATCTGCTTAAGCTTGCGGTCAGTCTGATTGTATTCGTAAAGGGAACCGTTTTGTACAAAGGAAACGATGGTTCCAGTTTCGTTTGATAAATACTGCAAATCGGAATTAGTAATACCGATGTTAAGGATATTTCCGTCGTAGGCCACTGAAGCGGCATCAAGAATCTGATTCATGTTTCTATCATAAGAAAGAAGATAGATTCTATCGGCGGTGTAGCGGATTCGGTAATCCTCAAAGCAGGTGTAATATTCAGCCTGTCCATGATTATCTCTAGTTAAAAGATAAGAAAGTGTAAGGCTAACATAGTTGGTAGTGATATCAGTAAGGGTTACGTTGCAATCACCAACCTGAGTTCCATCAAATGTGCCATAGGCTACCTGTGATAGATTTGAATTGATGTCTACATGGCTCAAATCATTGCTTTCTGTGGATTTTGGCTCAATGTATGAGGAAAGGTCTGTAGCGTCCTCTGAAAGGGCTGTATTGTGGAAATACTGGGCGAAATCAAGGAGCTCTTCTTCGTGACATCCATCAGGCTGCATGATACGGGTGTAATAATAGATTTCCTTATCCTTGCTAGTCAGGGTGATAATCAGAAGATATTCTTCGTTCTTTTCAATAAGGTTACCGGCCTGGAAGCTAGCTGAGATGACACCGTCATTATTCGCAAAATCCAAATCGTTGTTAGAAATATTTCGATGTGTATCCAAAGAACGAATTTCGTAGGATACATTGTCGATATTGTATTTCTTAGCATCTATAGATAAAGAAACTGTCCGTTTTGAATCCAGTGGAATGATGGCGTCTCGCATGTAGGCTGGGTCCATTTTTTGAACATAGCCGTGTAATTCTGTGGATGCATCATTAAGATAGTTTACATAGACTACAGGCAGTGTAGGGGATGCCAGCTTAGTTACTTCCTTGGTTTCAGAAATGTTTGTTACTATTTCAAAGAAGATTACGGCACAAACAAAAATGGCAAGTAAAATGCCCGCACGTTTAATAATTTGGGTTGGAATGCCTTTTTTATAGAACTGTAATTTCATATAATCTCGCTTTCTTGCTTAATAAAAAATAAAGTGTTATAATCCGTTAGACTTTCGATTAATATTAAATCGGAGTAAATTTTATTGTAACACTATTTTTTCATACTGTCTTAGGTTTTACGGAGGATTCATGAAAAAATTATTTTCCAAGATCAAAACAGGCTTAGGCCACGTGGGGAGCATCATTAAAAAGCCTTTTGTTAAATTTGGTAATTCTAAACTGGTACAGGGCTATCTTACTAGCAAATTCCATAAGACATGGATGATGCTCTGGAAGGATTACGCCTTTTTTATGCATATACCACTTGCGTTAATTATCGTATTTGCAATGGAGTGGATGTCTAGACATTCATTTTTTGCAGCGTGGGGCTTTGTGGTAGACCACACAGGTCCATATTTATTTAACTCATATTGCGTATTTGTAGCGCTGTCCATTGTTTTCTTAAGCAAGAGACGTGGCTGGTGGCGAGTATTCATCAGTATGTTCTTTATAATACTTGGTATTATAAACTGCATTATTTTGTTGAACCGTGTATCACCATTCGGCTACACAGACCTTTACATGATTGGCGACCTTCTTACTATGCAGGATTCAAACTACTTCTCTGCGCAGGAAGCCATGATAGCGGTAATCGCCCTTGTTATTTACATCATAATAATGGTAACTTACCTTATCAAAGGTCCTAAGAAAACAGATGCAAAGCCATTATGGCAGCGAATTATACTTGTTGTAGCGCTTTGGGTTTCACTTTATCCATCAACAATATTGCTTAGACAGTCAGGTATCATGACTTCTTACTTCGGTAATCTTGCTCAGGGATATTTGGATTACGGTTATTTGTATGGCTTTTCAACCTCAGTACTTGATAGAGGTATGAACAGACCATTTGGTTATTCTAGAAACAAGATAGATGATATCCTTGAAAAGGATGCTTCTTATGTTAACACCCTAGAGATTCCATCAGATGACGCAACAAAGCCTAATATTGTTGTTATCCTGCTTGAATCCTTCTATGATGTTTCAGAATCGGAATTCCTAGAGACTAGCGAGGACCCAATCCCATTCATCCATTCATTGGAGAAGAACTACTCTACAGGACACTGTATCGTACCTGTTGTAGGTGCTGGTACATGTAACTCCGAATTCGAAGTACTTACT
Source organism: uncultured Pseudobutyrivibrio sp. (assembly GCA_902775195.1). Lineage (GTDB taxonomy): Bacteria > Bacillota > Clostridia > Lachnospirales > Lachnospiraceae > Pseudobutyrivibrio. Next base: position 15,674 of record CACYLQ010000070.1, on the reverse strand, counting down.
GGTATGAGCTGTAGCTTCTTTGGCCCAGGCGAATACCCACAGAAGACTATCATCAAGGAAACAGACTGCGAAAGCTATGCTGATGTTCTTCACGACAATGGCTACAGCACTCACGTAGTTCACAACAATGGTGGTAACTTCTATTCAAGAGCTAATGCTTTTTCTATGATGGGCTTTGACAGCTTTACATCAAAGGAATTGCTTGATATTACAGATTACACACCACTTGGCAACTGGCCAACAGATGACATCCTTATTGATGCCACAACAGATGCCATGGATGTAGATGATAACCCTGATTTTGTTTACACAATCACAGTAGAAGGCCACGGTGCTTATCCAACTTACCCAGTTGAGGAAGATCCAGCTATCAAGGTAATTGCTCACGGTAAGACAGAGGAAGAGCAGAACGCTTGGAGCTACTACATCAACAGAATCTACAACGTAGATGATTTTGTTAAGAATTATATCGAAGCCCTTGATGCAAGAGGCGAAGATACACTTGTTATCATGTTTGGTGACCACCTTCCAACTATGGGTCTTACAGACAGCGAGGTAGCCACAGGAGATCTTTACAAGACAAAGTATTTCACATGGAACAACTTTGGAATGGAAAAGATTGATGAAGATTTAGCTTCATATCAGCTTGTATCAGAGTTCTTAAACAGACTTGATATTCACAACGGTAATATCAATGCTTACCACCAGACATCTATGGCTGAGGGTAAGAAATACGGCACAAGCGATTATATGAACCCACTTAAGATGCTTCAGTACGATATCCTCTACGGAGATAGATACGTATATGAAGATGGCACAAAATACACTCCATCAGATATAGTTATGGGTGTTAATGAAGTAACAGTAGATAGCGCATACTTCTTTAACGGAAGGCTGCACATATACGGTGATGAATTCACCAAATGGTCTAAAGTATTTGTTAATGGCGAACAAGTGCCGACTAAATACGAAAGCGGCCAGGTATTGTCAATAAACAGTACAGATGTAACAAACGGCGACACCATTAAGGTATGCCAAATGGGAAGCTCTAATACGGTATTTAGGGAGTCTAACGAGTTTAAGGTATATGACCCTAATTACGTTGAAGAGGAGCCAGAAATAGAAGAAACTGAAGAAGATTCAGAAGAATAAAAAATAGCCTCGAGCGAAATGCTCGAGGCTTTATTTTTATTTTAATAGTCGCCATTTTTGTAACGAGTGATAAGCTTTTCGATACGTCCATAAGGATTGAGAAGCTCTGAGATTGAGCACTCGTGGTTAAGAGTATCGATGATGTAAGCGATGTATTTAGACATATCACATTTGATGAAGTAGTCCTTATTCTGAACTTCTTCTGGAAGGTATGTAAGGTTTGTTGTAACAACGCGGTAAATGATACCTTCTTCAACAGCCTTATCGAATTTAGCCATACCATTTGTGAAGAGTCCGAATGTAGCTACTACGAAGATACGATTAGCATTACGCTTCTTAAGCTCTGTAGCAACATCTATCATAGACTCGCCTGAAGAAATCATATCATCAACGATGATTACGTCCTTACCAGAAACGTCATTTCCAAGGAATTCGTGAGCGACAATAGGATTACGTCCATCTACGATACGGCTGTAATCACGACGCTTGTAGAACATACCAACATTAACACCTAAAACAGATGCCATATATACGGCACGCTTTGTACCACCTTCATCAGGTGAAATAATCATAAGGTGATCATTATCAAGCTTTAAGTCCTTGCAGTTCTTAAAGATGCCCTTAAGGAACTGGTATGTAGGTGATACTGTCTCAAAGCTGTGAAGAGGAATCGCATTCTGAACACGTGGGTCGTGAGCATCAAATGTGATGATGTTATCAACACCCATGTTAACGAGTTCCTGAAGTGCCATAGCACAATCAAGGGATTCACGAGCACTTCTGCGGTGCTGTCTACCTTCGTATAAGAAAGGAATAATAACAGTAATACGCTTTGCCTTGCCCATTGCGGCTGCGATGATGCGCTTAAGGTCGCAGAAAATATCGTCTGGGCTCATGTGATTCTCGTGACCACAAACAGTGTAAGTGAGGCTGTAATTTGTTACATCAACAAGGATGTATAAATCAAGTCCACGAACAGACTGCTTGATGATACCCTTAGCTTCGCCTGAACCGAAACGTGGGCAGTCAGCATCAACAATGTAGGAATCACTTCGATAACCAGCAAGTGTAATAATAGACTGGTCACTTTTGCGCTCCTGTCTCCATGCAAGAAGGTAATCATTAACTCTCTCCGCGATGGCTGTACAGCTCTTGTGTGGGATTAACCCAAGTTCAGCCATAGGTGGTGTGTTTTCCAACACGATTTCATTATTTGGCATGTTTTGCTCCTTGATACTATTAAATTATTATTTAGATATTACTTTTTTCATACGAATATCATTTCCTATGAGTTTTATCATTTCATAGTTCGAAAATACTCGCGAAGTAATACGTTCGCTGTAAGTGTCTCTCAAATCTTTTAAAGAGAGGTTAGTGGAAATAATAGTTGATTTGTTACGGAGTAATCTTTCGTTTAAACATTGAAATAGGCGGGCTGTAGTGAATGAATTCTGAAATTCTGTGCCTAAATCATCGATGATTAACAAATCGCAATCAAATATGTGATCATGAAGTTCTGCCACATTGGCATTCTTCTTAAATGTCTGTTCTTCAAAAACTCTGAAAAGCTCGCTTGATGTGAAATAAATAACCGAGATACCTTGGTCTAATAGAGCTTTCGCGATACAATTAGACAGGAAGGTTTTACCACAACCTGTTTTCCCTAATAACAAGAGATTACCACCTTTTTGTCGAAAATTCTGCACAAAATTAGTGGCCTTATCAAGGGCTATTTCAGCATTAGCCCGAGCACTGACCTCAGAACCAGGCTCATAATAGTCATCATCATACATATTGAGGTCAAACATGCTAAAGTTTTCTTTTGATAAAATATTGTTAATGTTGGATTGTTTATAGACAATATTAAGAGCTGCCTGCTTAAAGCAATGGCAGCGCTTTCCGTTTATATAACCTGTGTCCTTGCAATCAGGACAATCGTATGGTGGTTCAAGATAATCCTCTGGAAAACCAGCGGCCTTCATAAGCTCTAAACGCTTATTTTTAAGGGCCTCAAGCTTAACCTTTGAATCGGCAGAAGCAGAAGCTACATCCTTGCCTTCAAAGATAGATGTGATAGAAGATATAGATACTCTTGAAACTTCTTCGTCTATTGAAGAAAGTGAAGGTACGGCAGAATATAATTCCTTGGTGCGGAATGAAACGATTTGGTTATTTCTAGACTGTTTGTGATTGTATTCACGCATAAGTGCATCATATTGCTCGTTGGTAAGTGCCATATAATACCTCCCTTTTAATTTCCCAAAAGCTTTCTCTCTAAAGCGTTAAAATCGTAGTTCTGACGCTGTTCAAAGTTCAAAAACTTGTTGTTTGCTTTTGCTCTGTTATCTGAAGCATTGGCGTTCTTGATTCTAGATGCATCTGAAAGCTTTGATACAGTAGCCTTTGTGAATTCCTGATCAAGGCGGGCAACATCATCTAATGTTTTAACAGATGATTTGTTCCAGCTTGTAAGAATTGAATCGGCATATTTGAAGCTAGGCTTGTTTGTAGATGCTATAGTACGCTCGCAGGCTTCTAAGATAATGTCTAAACTAAAGCCGTAGGCGTTAGCCCATTTATCGATAAAGTTGAGTTCTGATTCAACTAAATCTCTGTTTCCAATACCAAGTGCCTTCTTAATTGAGTAAACAGTGTTTGTGTGTGCGCTAGATGATTTTCTAGCATCCTCTACAGTTGTGATTCCATCTTCAGTCCAGTTACGAGCTACAGTATCCATGTAGTGGAAGCTGTTGTGGCCATTGTCCAAACATGTCTCGATAAGATACTGAATTAAATCTACAGACATGTGAAGACCATCGTACCAGAACAGTAATGTGTTTGTGTCCGAATTAGAAAGTGGTCTGCCAAGGTATGTCTGAGTGGCGAAAATTAAATCCGATACTTCGTCCTCTTCCTTGAAAGCGTCTAATTCGTCTGCAGTGTAGCTTGGTTTAAATGGTGTTGCAATATTTGAAACTGCAGGAGCACCAGCGCTTACAGCAACTGATGGTATCCCAGTATTGTGTACTGATGTGAATGAACGAGTTCCATTCACATCCACTAGACAGATTCCAGAAAGCTCATTGTCTTCAGAGTACTCAAGACGGAGCAACCCCACTTTCTCCCAATAAGTGAAAGCTCGCATAATATCCTTTTCTGTGTGGTCTAAGCAGTCCGCCAACCGCGAGATGGAAAAATCATAGTCCTCTCGATTTAGACAACGCAGCAAGTAAAGGTAAATCTTTACGTACTCTCCATTGGCATCTTTCATGAAATCGTCAATAAAAGTATTAGAAATGCAAGTAAAACCAGAATTAGTACTGGTGTGTAGCATGATGTCAGCCATAATTATTATCCTCTCCCTCAAAACTGAGTCAAATTATATCAAAGTGAAATCAAAAAGAAAAGGGCACAAGGGCCGCAAACGGATAAATATTATGAGGCCTTGAAAAAAGGGCATAAAAAAATCCACATTTTTTCACCAACGTATTAGTGCAAAAAATGTGGATAATGTGGATAACTAATTAGCTAATAGATGTTCGCCTACTAAATAGACGTCTCCGGCGCCCATAGTTATCAACAGGTCGTTGTTCAAAAGATTTTTTTGTAAAAATTTTTCGCAGGCTTCAAAAGTGCCTAAATAGTGGACTTCTGTACCAAGCTTTTCTATTCTGTCAGCAATGTCTTTTGCGCTTACTAAGTGTGAGACTGGAAGCAGACAATAAGTCTGTTGTGTGGGTAATTAACAGCAGCTGCAAGGCTGGCTGAAATTTCAGTTGGGTGATGAGCGTAGTCATCAATAACTGTTGCACCATTATATGTGCCCTTGAACTCGAATCTTCTGTGGGCGCCGCTGAACTTAGCAAGTCCAGCAAGGATATTCTCGTAAGAAATACCCATTTCGATAGAAAGCGCAATTGCTGCAAGAGCATTTGAAACATTGTGAACACCAGGAACGTTAAGGGTTACTTTGTCGTAAGTCTTGCCATTGAATACAGGAACAAAGCTAGCGCAGCCCTTTTCGTTGTATGTAATATCAGTAGGATAAATATCAGCATCACCCTTAAGAGAGTATGTGATTACCTGACATTTAAGTCCTTCAGTAAAGTATTTAACATCATCAATTTCGTTATTGATAATTAAGATTCCGTCATCAGCTGTGTTACCAGCAAACTTCTTAAATGAAGCACGATAGTTTTCAAGATTCTTGAAGAAATCAAGATGGTCCGCTTCAACATTAAGGATAATGTTGTATTTAGGGAAGAATGAGTGATAACTGTTTGTATACTCACAAGCCTCTGTAATGAAAACATCACTGTCGCCAACGTGAACGTTGCTGTGGATAGCATCAAGGATTCCACCAACAGAAATAGTTGGGTCGTCAGCTGTCTCAAGAAGAATCTGACTAATCATTGATGTGGTAGTTGTCTTACCATGTGTTCCAGCAACTGCAATAGATCTGGCATAGTTTTCCATCATTTCTCCAAGAAGCTCTGCACGTGTAAGCATTGGCTTGCCTGAAGCTTTGGCTGCAGCAAATTCAGGGTTATCCTCGTGGATTGCAGCAGTGTAAACAATAAGGTCTATATCTGAAGTGATGTTTGAGGCTGCCTGTGGATAGTTAACCTTAGCACCAAGTGCCTCTAAATGTTTTGTAAGGTCAGATTCACTTCTATCTGAACCTGAGATAGTGAAGCCTGCGCCAAGTAAAATCTCGGCAAGGCCTGACATACTGATTCCGCCGATTCCAATAAAATGGACGTGAATCTTGTTATTAAAATCGATTTTATACATATTAATCCTTCTTTAATTAATTAAATTTTTTCAAAATTTTCCTACATAACTCTACCCCCAAAAGGCGCTTCATGCAAGAATAAAAATTCTAATTGTAGAATCTGACGGTGAATTGTCAAACAATTAACAATAGTTTAGTAAAAAGTATTAATAATATTGCGGCGAATAACCAAGATGATAGGATGATTAGAAAAGAAATGATCGCAATGCTTCTCGCTGGCGGGCAGGGAAGCAGACTCGGAGTATTAACATCCGATGTAGCAAAGCCAGCTGTTTCTTTTGGAGGAAAGTATCGTATTATCGACTTCCCTCTTTCAAATTGTATCAATTCAGGTATTGATACAGTTGGTGTGCTGACTCAGTATCAGCCATTAGTCCTTAATTCTCATATTGGAATTGGTATTCCTTGGGATTTGGACAGAAATAATGGTGGTGTAACCGTTCTTCCACCATACGAGAAGAGCGACACAAGTGAGTGGTATTCAGGCACAGCCAACGCCATTTTCCAAAACCTTAAATACATGGAAAGCTACAATCCAGAGTATGTGCTTATCCTTTCAGGAGACCACATCTACAAAATGGATTATGAAGCCATGTTAGATTTTCATAAGGCTAAGGGCGCAGATGTTACTATTGCAGTAATTCCTGTTCCAATCGAGGAAGCATCTCGATTCGGAGTTGTTATAGCTGATGACGAAAAGCGTATCAGTGAGTTTGAGGAGAAACCAGCTAATCCTCGAAGCAATCTTGCTTCTATGGGTATTTATATATTCAGCTGGAAAGCATTAAAGGAGTCTTTACTTGCTCTTAAGGATCAGAGCAACTGTGATTTTGGTAAGCACGTTCTTCCATATCTACATGAAAAGGGAGCACCAATGTATGCCTACGAATTCAATAGCTATTGGAAGGACGTAGGAACACTTGGTTCATATTGGGAAGCCAATATGGAGCTTATAGATTTAATTCCAGAGTTCAACTTATATGAAGAATTTTGGAAGATATACACTAATCAAAATATCATCGAGCCACAGTTTATTGCTAGCACAGCAGTAGTAGAGAAAGCTATTGTAGGTGCAGGTGCACAGATTTATGGCGAAGTTTACAATTCAGTTTTAGGTGCTGGTGTTGTGATTGATGAGGGTACAGTGGTTAGAGATTCAATCATAATGGAAGGTGCTATCATTGGTAAAAATTGCGTAATAGATAAATCGATTATCGCAGAGAACACCGTTGTTGGTGAAGGGGCCAAGATTGGTCAGGGTGAAGAAGCTGAAAGCAAGTTAAATGCAAGCATATATTCATTTGGACTTGCAGTTATCGGCGAAAACACTGTTATACCAGCAAATGTTACTATTGGCAAAAATACAGCTATCAAGGGCGAGACTAGCGAGGCAGATTATCCTGACGGACAATTAGCTAGTGGCGGCTACATTATCAAGGCAGGTGATCGATTATGAAAGCATTAGGAATTATACTAGCAGGTGGAAACTCAAGCAGAATGCAGCAGCTAACTGAGAAGCGTGCCATTGCCGCAATGCCAGTAGCTGGAAGCTACAGATGTATAGATTTTGTTCTTTCAAACATGACAAACTCTCACATCCAGACAGTAGCAGTACTTTCACAGTACAACGCAAGATCTCTTAACGAGCATCTTAACTCATCAAAATGGTGGAACTTTGGTAGAAAGCAGGGAGGTCTCTTCCTATTTACACCAACAGTTACTACTAATAATAGCTGGTGGTACAGAGGTACTGCCGATGCCATTTGGCAAAATATTGATTTCTTAAAGAAGAGACACGAGCCATATGTTATAATCGCAAGTGGTGATTGTGTTTACAAGCTGGATTTCAATAAGGTACTTGATTATCACATCAAAAAGCAGGCAGACATTACAGTAGTTTGTGCAAAGCTTCCTGAGGGAGATGACATCAACCGTTATGGTGTGGTAGAGATGGACAGAGACGGCCGAATCGTTGAATTTGAAGAAAAGCCAATGGTTGCAAATTCAGACATTGTTTCGGCAGGCGTTTATGTCATCCGAAGAAGAGCTCTCATCGATTTGTTGGAGGAATGCAACAGAGAGGGCAGATATAACTTTGTAACAGATATTCTCATTAGATATAAGAATATGAAGAAAATCTACGGATACAAGATGGAGGGATATTGGGCAAATCTTGCTGACGTAGACAGCTATTTCAAAGCTAATATGGACTTCCTTCGCAAGGATGTAAGAGATAGCTTCTTCCATACTGAGCCTGGTGTATTTTCGAAGACTCACGACCTTCCACCTGCTAAGTATAATGTAGGCTCTAAGGTCACCAATTCACTTGTTGCTGGTGGATGCATTATAAACAGCACAGTAGAGAATTCTGTACTATTTAAGAAGGCTTTTGTTGGCAACAATTCTGTTGTTAAGAATTGCGTAATCTTAAATGGAGCATACATTGGAGACAACGTGCATGTGGAGAATTGCATCGTTGAAAGCCATGAGACATTGCTCAGCGGATCAACGTATATTGGGGAAAATGGTATCCGCATAGTTACCGGTAACAAAAATCGATACGATATGCCAGTTGGGGAGGTATAACAAAATGCAGATTACAGACATTAGAATTCGCAAGATTGAAAAGGAAGGCAAGATGAAAGCGGTTGTCTCTGTGACAATTGACGAGGAGTTTGTAATTCACGACATCAAGATTATTGAAGGAGATAAGGGACTTTTTATCGCAATGCCATCTAGACGTGGCTCTGAAGGCGGATACAAGGATATTGCACATCCTATCCGTTCAACCACAAGAGAACAGATGCAGACAATGATACTTAATAAGTATAAGGAAGAGTTCCCAGAGTAAGATTTATGTATTTAATAGTTGGTCTAGGTAATCCAGAACACAAATATGAAGGAACCCGCCATAACGTGGGCTTCGAGGCAATTGACGCCATTTCAAAGCATTTTGGTATAGAGGTAAACCAAAAAGAGCAAAAAGGAATAGTGGGCAAGGGCATGATAAATGGCCATAAGGTCATTCTGGCGAAACCTATGACTTATATGAACCTTAGTGGTGAATGCGTTCAGCCACTTGCAGATTATTATGAAGTGGATCCAGAAACAGAGCTTGTAGTAATTTCTGATGATGTATCGCTTTCAACAGGAAACATCAGAGTTAGGAAAAAGGGTTCTGCCGGCGGACACAATGGTTTGAAGAACATTATTGCACGACTGAATACCAATGTATTCCCTCGAATTAGAGTGGGCGTTGGTGAGTGTGAAAATGGCGATATGGTAGCCCACGTATTAGGACGCTATAACGCAGAGGACCGTGAAAAGGTAGATGCATCATTTGATAAGGTGATTGGAGCGTTGGAGTTGTTCTTAGAGGGCAACATCGATGCTGCTATGAATAAATACAATGTAAAAGAAAAGATTGATTAAGAGTTGGCCTGCATAGAATTTATGCAGGCTAATTTTTATATTTTTGTTATTTACAATAACGATTTATTATCCTATACTTAAAAATATAATGATATCAAATAATTTTAACGTAGCGTAAATAATAAGAAAAAAGGGAGAGCCATGTACGAACCAAATGTAATTTTCAAAGCAAATTTTTTAGGAAGTGTGGAAATTTCTTGCGGAAATACACCAATAGTATTAGAAAGAAATAACACAACAAAGGTTAATCAGCTGTTTCAGATGCTACTTTATTATCAAAATGGAATAGCAAGAGACCAGGTTATTTACAACCTGTTTCATAATGAAGATATAGCTGATGAATCAAACAGCCTTAGAGCTATTGTATTTAGACTTAGAAAGGCATTGCTTAGTCTTGATATTCCAGATGAGGATTACGTTTACATCAAAAGGGGAACCTACCGAATTAATCCTAATGCCAAAATAGAGTGCGATGCTGTTTTATTTGAAGAGCTTGCAAAGAAGGCTCTTGCAGCAGAGGAAGCAAAGGAGCAGCAGAAGCTTTTAGAGGAAGCTTTAGAACTTTATAATGGAGATTTCTTACCAACACTCAGTGGATATGAATGGGTAGTTACTACTCAGGTAAGATTGAAAAAACTTTATGACAGATGCTTAAAGCAGCTTCTTGAAATGTACAAGCTTCAAAAGGATTATAAGGCTATGTACGAGCTTAGCCACAAGGCTAACAAGCTTTATCCATACGATGGATGGCAGAACTTTGAGATGGAGGCTCTTATTGAAGAGGGTAACACAAAGGATGCCCTTAAGCTTTATGAGGATACAGAAACTCTTATGTTTGAAGAGCTTGGTGTATCAGTATCTTCTAGCATGACAGAACAGCTGGACAAGCTTGGAGAGCAGGTTAAGAACAATACAGACATGATTAGCGAGGTTAAGAGAAATCTTGACACTACGAAGGAGGATATTGAGGGTGCATTCTACTGCACATATCCAGTATTTGTAGAAAGCTATAGATATATTAAAAGAGTAATTCGCCGTTCTGGCCAGGCTGCATGGCTTATGCTTTGCACCATCACAGACGGTAAGGGATTTGCTTTAAATGACTCTGACAGATTGGATAACCTTTCTGACGAGCTTTCAGAGGCCATTCGTTCATCTGCAAGAGGTGGCGATATGTATGCAAGATACAGCAATAATCAGTTTGTTGTACTTCTTCTTGATATTACTCAGGAGGACTGTGTTTTGGTTCAGACCAGAATTAACGAGAACCTTAGCAAGGAATCCAGAAAGAGATATATCAAATATCATTTGGCACCAGTTAATCTTGCAAGCGCAGGTACAGACAATGATACAGATGAATTGCAGGATATTGTAAGAGGTGAGGAATAATGGCTATTTCAGATAGAATGAAAAGAATGTCTAATTGCGTAGGCATAACATTAAAGAATGATGGCTTTAAGGGTGAATTATATAATTGCTTCGAAAACGAGCCTAGAACATTTAGCGATGTAGATGATTTCTTTAATATCGTAAATACGTTTTTAGATGCTTTGGAATTTCCTGCACAGAAGGTTAAATACAGAACCTTTAAAAAGACATTACCTACACTTAAGATTGTGGACATAGACCCAAACGAAAAGCTTTTTGAAACAGAGCATTTGCTTAGCCTGTGCACAAGAAAAGCTTACATTATTATGGTTACAGGCCGTGATAATGCTACTTGGCAGGGAATGATTTACAGCAAATCTGAAGATAAGGAATACAGCTTTAACAGCGAAGTAGAATTAATAAGAATCTTAAATAACTAAATATAGCGGGCAGTATGTGGAGGAAGCAAATGAGAAGGTTTAATTGTTTGCTTTCACTGATTGTTCTATGTCTTGGTATTACATCCTGCGGTGACCAGATGCCAGCTTACAGTGATGGCAGTATAACAGTTTCGGAGTCCAGCTCTAAGGAAGCTGTGGCGAAGAACTCAAAGGGAAGCCGTAATAACAATATCCAAGTACTTGTGCCGGAGGCTTCGGGGGTAAAGGTATATGGAAATGCCGATGCATCAATAGATGCCAGCAACGCCGCCGAAGGCTATGTAATGGTAAAGTACACCGGGGATGCAGCCAAGGTAAGAATGCTTATAGAAACGCCTGCAGGTAACACCTACAACTACCTTATGGCACTGGATGGGCAGTATGATGTCTATCCATTATCTGAGGGAAGTGGAACCTACAAAATCGGCGTGTATGAGAACCTACATGATGACCAGTATGCAGCAGCATTTACCCAGTCAGTGAACGTAACCCTAAAAGATGATGAGAACCTACATGATGACCAGTATGCAGCAGCATTTACCCAGTCAGTGAACGTAACCCTAAAAGATGAATATAGTATGTTCCTGTATCCTAATGCGTATGTGGATTTCAACGCCAATTCTGAGGCGGTTAAGAAGGCATTGGTGCTAGCTTCAGGGGCCAATAGTGATCTTGATGTGGTGAAGAGCGTTTATCATTACGTCATTAAGAATGTTACGTATGATTATGATAAAGCGGCGACGGTTCAATCGGGATATATACCTACGGTAGATGAAACATTGGCAACGGGCAAAGGAATCTGTTTTGACTATGCTTCATTAATGGGAGCAATGCTTAGGTCCCAGGGTATTCCAACTAGATTGGAAATAGGTTATGCAGGTACGGAATATCATGCATGGATTTCGGTGTACACCAAAGAGACGGGTTGGATAGACAAGATTATCCAGTTCGACGGTAATAATTGGACACTGATGGATCCAACACTTGGGTCCTACGCTAGTAACAGCACGGTAAAGAAATATTTGGAAGATGATAACTACTATCAACTGAAATATAAATATTAAAGGTGTTATTATGGGTGAAAATAGAAAGAAGTTAACTTCAGAAGAGTTATACGCATTCTCAGACGAAATGGGAATGATGATTAGCAGTGGTGTTTCTTCAATTCAGGCAATAACAATGATGCTAGATGAGTCAGAGGGGGGCCAAGAAAAAGAGCTTCTGACTGAAATGGAGCAGGTGGTTGCCGAAAGTGGTTCTTTATCTAAGGCCATAGACCAATCGGGAGTCTTCCCAGATTATTTTGTGGAAATGGCAAAGATGGGTGAGACAACAGGTAAGATGGATACTGTCCTTAAAAATCTTGCCGCCCATTATTCTAGAGAAATGGCTATCAGCAGCGCTATCAGAAGTGCTGTTACATATCCTTTGATGATGGTTGCTATGATGCTTGTAATAATAATCGTTCTGGTAACAGAGATTATGCCTGTATTCAATAGGGTATTCAAACAGTTGGGCGGTACAATGGATGGTCTTTCAGCTGGCTTTTTGTCAGTGGGAACTTTTATGAAATCAAACTGGGTAATACTGTTAGTTATCCTATTAGCCCTTGTGGCATATATGATTGTGGCTAATAAAACCAACTGGGGCAAATCTAGACGACTTAACATGCTCTACAAGAGCCGCAGGTTCAAATCAATCCATTCAAAGATTGCTACCAGCAGATTTGCATCAGCTATGGCCATGACACTTTCAAGTGGTATGGATGTAATGCAGGCGCTTGATGTAAGTGGAAGAATCGTGGATGCGCCTGACTTTGAAGCAAAGGTGGAGAAGTGTAAGGATTCATTTGCAGAATCTATGGATATAGGAAAGGCATTTTCTCTTTCTGGAATATTTGGCGGATTATATGGAAAAATGGCCATATTAGGTGCCAAAACAGGTAACATGGAAACCGTTCTTGAAAAGGTAGCCAGCACCTACCAGGAGGAGGCTGACGAGGAAATCAACGATTTAATCGCAGTAGTAGAGCCAACACTTGTTATTATTCTTTCTATAATCGTTGGTATCATTTTACTTTCAGTAATGTTGCCACTTCTTAACATTATGTCGGGGATGATTTAATATGGGAAGAACCAGATTTGGAAGCTTAGACGGTGTACATCAAATCAAAAGAAATAACAGAGCAGAAACCATAGTGATTTCAGCTGTGGTTTTTGTGCTTATTTTTATAGTATTTTTATTTGCTGTATCAAAGGCATCAGAGGGTTCTATCCATGAACAAAGACAAAGTCTTTCAGATGCAGTGGATAGAGCCATTATTCAATGCTATGTAACAGAAGGGAAATACCCTGAAAGCTTTGAATATTTACAGGAGAATTACGGCATCATCTATGATGAAGAGCAGTTTAGAGTGGATTATGTAATATACGCAAGTAATATGCGACCAGAGGTAACTATCATTAATCTTAAGTAACATTGTGTTGGAAAGGAGCAGCTTTGAAAAAAGGGCAACTAAGAAGACATAATATAGATATCCTATTTTTGATGGTATTGTTTTTGATTTTCACCTTTTCCGGGGTGAGTGTTCTTTTGATGGCTGTAAATTCCTACAAATCAGTTGTTTTTGCAAATGAGGCCAATGCCAATGCCCGTGTTGCAACATCCTACATTAAAGAACAGGTTAGACAGCACGATAAGGCTGGCGCAATTACTCTTGGCAAATTAGATGGTGAGGATTGCATCAAAATGTCAGAGGGCGAAGGCTACAGCCTGTATATTTACGAATATAACGGATTTTTGATGGAGCTTGAGGCTAAGGACAGCTCTGGTGCCACAGCAGATTTTGGCAACAAAATTCTTGAGATAAAAGATATGACTCTTGATGAAAAGGATGGTTTGATTGATGTGACTATCCATGAAAAATCAGGAGATGAGATGAACATGAAAATCGGTGTTAAGTCGACGGAGGTGGAATCAGATGAGGAATAGAAACAATGGTTCCAGAATCTTCTTGACGGAACTACTTTTTTCAATATTTTTCTTTATTGTAATATCAGCAGTATGCCTTCAGTGCTTCGCCGGAAGCTATGTAAAAAGTAAGCAGGCCAAGGAAATGACTGCGGCAGTGAATCTTGCAAGCAATGCGGCTGAAGAATATCTGGCTATCTATAATTACAAGGGTGACACTATTTACTACGATGAAAACTGGCACGAGGTAGACGATAAGAATGCTGCCTATAAAATGACAAGCATCGTTATTGAACCTGAGAAAAAGGGACAATGTCAGCAAATGCATGTGGTAGTATCTACAATGTTGGATGAGGAAATTTATTCCCTAGAGGTTGAAAAGGCGCTTAAGTAGGAGAAGCCATGGAAGAAAATAAAAGAGAAAGCAGGACAATAATAAATATTGGAACCTCTCTTATGGTGGTTATTCTGATTGGTTTGGCGTTTGCAGTAATTGCAGCCCTTGCGATATCATCTAGCTACAACAACTATAATCTTAGTCAGAAGCTAAAAAATCACACAGATGAGTATTATAAAGCTGCCAATACGGCTCAGGAAAAGATAGCAGCTGCTGATTGGGCTGACCAGGAGTTTACGGTTGATATAAATGAAGACCAGATATTAAAGGTTAAGGTGGAAAAAGGGGAAATAGTTCAGTTTAATGTGGAAAACTCATCAAATTGGGAGGCAGAAAGTTCACAACCTCTTATAACAATTGGTGATTAAAGGGGATCGAGTATGAGTGTAAGTATTGTTAGTTATTTAACCGACGCAGTAAACAAGTATAAAGCCTCTGATATGTTTATTATCACAGGCCGAGAGGTTTCCTTCAGAGTTAACGATATGGTAATGACCCGTTCTGAATTGGAGGCAACTTATGCTGAAAAATCCGAAGAAGATGATGGCCCTGTTACACCAGCAATTGCAGAATCTCTTGTTGCACAGATTTATGAACTTGCAGGAAGAGACATTTTAAAGTATAAAGAATACGGCGATGATGATTTTTCTTTCGCCATAAAGAATGTATCAAGGTTCAGAGTGAATGCATTTAAGCAAAGAGGAACTTATGCAGCAGTCATTCGTGTAATCACATTTACGTTGCCTGATTACAAGGAACTTATGATACCAGAATCTGTTATAAAGCTATCAAACGAATCAAAGGGATTAGTACTGGTTACTGGTCCTGCAGGAAGTGGTAAGTCTACCACTTTGTCTTGCATCGTTGATAAAATAAATAAAAATTATAATAAACACATTATTACATTAGAGGACCCAGTGGAGTACCTTCACAGACACGCCAAATCAATAGTGTCACAGCGAGAAATCCACTTAGATACAGAGAACTATGTGACAGCACTTCGTGCCTCACTTAGACAGAGTCCTGATGTTATCTTGCTTGGAGAAATGCGTGATGCTGAAACCATTTCCGTTGCAATGACCGCGGCTGAGACAGGTCATTTGATACTGTCTACATTGCA
>CACYLQ010000069.1 GCA_902775195.1 uncultured Pseudobutyrivibrio sp. | reverse complement strand
TCCATAAGGTTAATTGCTCCCCAAATACCAAGACCTGCACCAAGTGCAATTACGAGTGTCTGAAGTGTTCCGATTGCTGTTGTAAAAAATCCCATAAATGTTATCCTCCTAAAATTAAATCATGTTTATAGTTTGTTGATAGTTGTTTCCATTACTGACATCCGTCGACTGATGCCAGCTATATGCGCGCATAATAAAAGACTCTCTAGCTAATGCTAAAGAGCCCTTTAATCAGTGATTTCGATGACTTCATACATGTCATCTGGCTTCAATATTAAGTTTTTCCTGTTTTTAAGATATTTTCCTATATCTAACCAATTTTTACGGTCATAATCTGCCGTTTGATGGAAATTAGGGTGGTTAGTTAAATCATATTTATCCGAAATAAACGGACGTACTCCTCTAACTCTTACAATACACTTATTTCCATCCATTACAGCCAGCTCATCCATGCTCATAAGGTCTTTTCCCAGCTTTTGATAGTTTGTACTATATGATGGATTGTTTCCCCTGGCTTCGCTAACATTGTAATAATCAATTGTTTCCTTGCCTAATATCTCAGTTAGGTCTTTCAGCGTATTCTTTTCTGATCCACCTAAAAATATCTGGCAATCACAGTTACCTTCTATGGTCTCTGCATTATCCTTATAGAGCGCTTTCAGCTGCGACTTCGTCTGAAGTACCAACATTGCTGAAATCTCTCTGGATCTTATGGTTGCCATTAGCTTTTCTAGGTTTGGAATCTGTCCAATATTTGCCGCTTCATCGATTAAGCAGCGGACATGTACTGGCAATCTACCTCCATATACATCATCTGCCTTTTCACAAAGCAAATTAAAGAGCTGCGAATAGATTAGTGATATCAAAAAGTTAAAAGTGTTGTCTGTATCCGACATAATGATGAATAAAGCTGTCTTCCTATCTCCTAATCGGTCTAACTCCAGCTCATCATACATTGTAATATCCCTTAACTCTTTAATATCAAATGGTGATAGCCTTGCTCCACAGCTAATCAATATAGATTTTGCTGTTTTGCCGGCTCCTTGCTTGAACTTCTTATATTGCCTTACTGCAAAATGCTCCGGATCCTTCTTTTCCAAATCATCAAACATCAAATCTACTGCATTTTTAAAGTTCTCATCTTCCTCCCTCACCTCCATAGCATTTAAAAACTCCAGTAAGGTATTGAAATTCTGCTCATCCTTTGGTGCTTCATAGTATATATAGCCTATTAAGGCACTATAAAGCATCTTTTCGCATTTGGTCCAGAATTCTTCTCCTTCCTTTCCATCTCCCTTTGTATTGGCTATTAGAGTGTTTACAAGCTTCAGAATGTCCTTCTCCCCATGAATATACTCAAACGGGTTATACCTCATACTTTTCTTGAAGTTAATGGTATTAAACACCTTCAGGTCATACCCATTTGCAAGTAGTGCCTTACCGCATTCATTTACAATAGTTCCCTTTGGATCAGTTACCACATAGCTAGAATGCATCTGAAGCAAATTGGGTTTCAGAACAAATCTTGTTTTTCCTGAACCTGAGCCTCCTGTTACCAAAACATTCTTATTTCTTGCATATTTTGGATTCTTAGGCCTGCTTTCCATTGTTAGCTGCTCTGTTTGGGAAAGAATCACATTCTCCTTAAATACAGGGTTTACAAAGGGCTCTATATCCTTTTTTGTGCCCCACCTAGCGGAACCATATTCCACCTTATGCTTGAAATTCTTCCTGTTTTCACGCTTATCCATAATAAATAAGCCTCCAAACATTAAAACTAAAACTGCTAGACCTATCATTAGACTTGGATTAGAAAGGATTGAATCTATCGAAATCATCTAGCTCGCTCCTTTCTCTTCTCAACTGCCTTTTGTGCCATCGCCTTTACTGCCTCCTTGCATTTATCAAGCTTTGCAAGTACACTGCTTCTCAGCTTCTGCTTATTGAGATATTTCATGGTATATTCCGAAACAACCTTATCTATACCATCCTTATCCTTTGCCTTGAAAAACACATTAAAGACTGGTGGCTCTACGGTTTTATCCTTGATAATCGCATAATCCACACCATACTTCTTTGCTATTTTATGAAAATCTCTAATCCCTTCTTTGTCCAGATCAACTCTAGTAACCCCTTCTCCTTGTCCAATTAAATCTCTTACAGATTGCCTGCCATGAGGCCTGTCATCTGTGATTGCTTTATTTTTCATTTTTTCGTCTAAATGACGCTTTACAGCTATCAAGCATTTGAGCAATGCATTCGCTGACATTTGGCCTGTTCTCACTGCAAACTGTACTGATTTCTCTTCTACCTCCTGCTGCAATCACCTCACTCCTTTCTGGCTACTAAAGCTCCTGTAGCCATATCATTGTTTACCCTAGCACGATAGTAATTACTTATCGTCATTGGCGCGTTATACAGGGATGCCAATAAATAAGGCTTAATACTTTTAATCCTTGTATTGTTCTCTTTTATTCCATCAAGAACAAACATAATATGCTCGTGATTCAGCTTCATAAATGCTGACTTTACTACTGCTGCTGGCTTATCATCTCCTGATATTCTAATCACTTCACTAGTGGTACATATAGAATCCAAAATCAATTCAAATATTTCATCTATCATTGCTTCATCGTCTGGATACTGTGTCTTCAGCCATTTGATCTGCAGCTGCTTCTCCAGATATTGCCTGTATTCGCGCCTTTCCTCCTCTCTTTCAGAAAGAATGAAGTCAGTATCACTATATTTAGTATTATTAATATCAGTATTATTACCTCGTAATATGTCCGAGCCTTGACTCGTAGCACCTGAATCTTCAGACTCGTAAGCCTTGCTCTTCTGTAATCGTAAAAACTCCGAGTCCATAAAGTTTTTCACATATATAATTATTGGCTTGCCCTGTCCCTGTCTCTTGCGTTCTATTAATCCTATATTTTCTAGTTCTACAAACAGTTTGGTTGCTGTCTTATCCGATATGCTTAATGCTGACATGGCGCTCTGAAGGGTATAAATGATATAAACTCTACCCTTCTCGTCATACCAGCCATTTTTAGCTGACAACGACACTCGATCAAGCAACAGCCCATATAATGTCCTGGCATCTCTGGACAACTGCCTAAATCTAGAATCTGTATAGAAAACTTTTGGAATTCGATAGAACACGAATTGCTCTGATTGTTCTCCATAGAAATAGTCAAAACTCATGCATTTCCTTTCTCTTTTGGTTCTGATGGCTCTACATCATGTCCCAAGATTTTCTTCATACATGGAAAGCAAAATGCTCTACCATATCCGTATGGACAGGGATTCTTACAATTCAATGGTGATGGTGTAGGAATCCTTCCTCCAATTATCTTGCTTGGCACTGGACCTGTACTTAATACTTCACTATATGCTGACATTATTCATTCCTCCTGCATTTCATAGAAAAAGCGCCTAGCTGCAGTTACCCACAGCTGACGCTCCTGATCAATTATTTATTAAATTGCTTCGCCACCCTTGTTCTTAACGGTGTTCTTTACAATATCCTCCTTCTTAGGCTCTGGCTTAATAGCTGCCTTCTTCTCCTTTAAGCCCTTTAATACTGAGCCCTTCTCAGCAAGCTTATCTTCATTTGCCGCCTCTCTTTCAGCAGCTCTTGCCTCAAACTTTTCTGCTAACTCGAAGACCTTATCCTGTGAATCAAAGTGATATACAGAATCTGAAAGCACATCCTCAGGCAATACCTCTGTTGAATTGACCTGCTTAACCATGTCCATCAGTACTGAGGCATCCATCTCACCTCTATCTGGCACAATAATGACCTCGTGGATACTCGATGGAAGCACATAAAAGTCTCCATCTAACTTATCTGCAACATCTTCAAGGAAGTTTGGATAAGCAATTACGCCTGCACCATGTACTTTATCCTCTACTGTTGCAACATAGATCTGGCTTTCTGGACCATCAGCAGGGATAAACTGAAGCATCATATCTGCATCTGGGCCAAGCATTTCCGCAAGTGTATCTCTCATTGTTTTAATCTCAGCTGGTCTAACCTCTGGAGCATTCGCCATCGCATCATTGTGAAGCTGCTCTGGAGTGATATTCATTGCCTCCAGCATGTTATTTGTAACTAAGATAGTCTGGACACCGCTATCATCACTTCCCATGACAAACCGATAAACAATGGCCATGTCCTCCATATCCTTATGGGGAATCTTTTCAAGCAGCGATGCATTCTTTTCTGCTCCCACAAGCTCAATTGTAAGCTTGTCCTTCATCTGCTCGTAATCTGTAAGAGACTTTGAATCAACGGATGGAGCATTCTCTAAGCCGTTCTCAATTCTTTTTGCAACAGCATCAACAAGGCTATCGTAGTTGCCTCTGTTCTCATACTCCTCTGCAATCTTTGTGAAGTTTAGGCTCACTCCTAATGTTGAACCATCCGGTCTAACTGTTAATGCATCGTAGCTCTGATTAAGCTTTTCATTTGGCTGGATGGTAATCTCAACATCCTCAATGCCTTTCTTCGCTAACTCCCTTGTTACATCCTCTTTAAAGTTTTCCTTGAACTCTTCGTAATTTACCATGTGTACCTCCCTTTTCTTTACTGGTTAATTTGTGGTACGAAAAAAGCGCCAGGCTACAACCACTTAATAGTTGTAAGCTGACGCTTCATTTCACACCGTATTCTTTTGCAAAAGAAAAGGACTCCCTCAGGAGCTTTTGTATCGCTCCCTCGTTTGTCCATGATAAATATAACATGCTCCATATTAGAAAAAAAGGTACGGGACCCTTACAAAAACCCTACAATTTTCCTACAAGAATGTGACATCTCGATTTCTAATAGCTATGCAGCATCCCAAAGCTTATCGAATTCCTCATATAAATCCAAATTCCTTTCGATACTCCATCCACCGTATTTTTCATTAAAGGAAGTAAACAGTATATCTACAGGTAGATTCCTCTCTTCTTTAAGATATCCGATAAAAATCTTTATAATCTCTAAATATACGTCCTTATCTTCAATAACCTTATTATGACAATTCAATCTCCATGGTTGCTTTGTCTTCCAGCCTGAATATAAATCATTTAACTCAGGCGCTATAAAATCTACTACTCCACCTATACCTACATCTGCTATTGGTAACTTCTTTGGTGATGGATACTTGCAAATTAATACATGCAATAATAAGTGTTCTAGATAATCACAATATACTATATTTTCCTTTTGCTGCCATTCAAATGGACATATCATAGCATAATCCTTTACTGATAGCATTATCATTCTATCTTCCATTTTATGATGAGCTATCAATCCATCAACTGTTCTTGAACATTTAGAGTTTTTATTAAATGACTTTGTCATATAATCTGCTCTACCAATTCCATACTTCTTTTGAAGATAATCACAGTATTCTAAGTAAGTTAAATTCTTTACTGCCTCAAATTCTTTCATATCCATAATTCTACCCCACGCTCTTCTTAACAAGTTCCCAAGCACGAACACCATTACTTGTATCTATCTCATATTCTTTTGAACATGCAGAACACGCGAGCCAAACACTATGATCTCTAAATCCAGGCGTATTATCATGTTCTTCTATTATCTTTCCTTTACCACAGGCACATTTATATTCATACCGCTCTGTATCACCGCTGCCTGCGCCATAATTTGTATCTTCTAACAATGAATTAATCATTTCAGTTCTCATAATAATTCCTCCATACTTATCTGTTTTAATATAAATAAATTATCTTATAATGTTTTTAGGCCTAACTTCTGTTAACAATACTTATATCACGAAAACTAGGTCAACAGACTTGCAAAAAACTTGCAAACTTTATTACATCAAGGATGGAAGTTATGATTAGATTGCTTTTTTGCACCTACTTACGTGCTCTTAAAAACTTTAAATCACCATCAATAAAAAGACAGGATGATATTGTAAATGCACTATTTCTATGTGCTTCTAGAAATACTAACTACTTTGTAAGCGAACAAGATGCGTCAAAATATTTTAACGGACGACTTGATATACCAAAGCCTGATATTCTACAAAAAATAAATGATGCATCCTTGACAAATACTAATGATTATTTAGAACGATTTTCTAATGATATTATTGGTAAAATAATAAATAGTTCTCAAATTACAAACCTCGGTAAAGTGCTCGCATATATTATTATGAACGACACAAGTATTGAATCCACACAAATAATTGACTGCATCTCTAACACTACCAAAAAAGACTTACCTAACATTGAATACAACACAAGCTTTTTAGCTGGTGTTTTTCTCTTTATTTTAGATTGTCGTGGGGATATGAACGACAAATGTAATGACATTGCTAAAGTAATAAACAAACAATTCTGCAATAATACCTTACTTGCAATAGACAGAATACTTGATGACTCTTCAAAGCCAACAATTTCAACTGAGGCTAAGAAGTTTTGTCATAAATATAAAAAAAGCATAGACTTGTTACCTCTATGCCAAATTGCCTCTTTATTCGATTATCAATATGAACTTGTTAACCCTATGTACATTGATTACTGTGAGCTTGATGAAACGGACCAACAAGCTATTATGAAAACATATGACTACCCGATTATAACAGTAAATAATCCAAAAGATTTTTATAAAGCTATTGATTTATTTGTTGATGATGTTGAAACTAATAATTTAGCTTCCGATGGTAAGAGCTATTGTATAAAGCAATATATTGATTCATCATTAGAGTTTGGTGACTATATACCAAATACAAATTATTATGATATTTATCCCTGCATGAAGTCTGCACGTTTTAATCGAGAAACAGCAACACTTGATCAATTTATAGATGATTACCTTTATATTCAAGAACATCAACTAAATGATTCTTTACCAAAACCTCTTGATTGGATATGGGATTATTTCAATTTTGCCTTCTGTAGAAAAAAACAAATTGCATTTATACTGAATTTTTTCATTATTAATAGCTGCGCATCATTGAGACGTTACTCTAAAAACCTTAGTTCAAATCCACATTTATCAATGTCCTATAACATTTCAAGTTTTTCATATTTGGAAGATTTATATTTCTTGGCCTTACTTAAACTATATGAAATGTATCTATAAATAATGGCTCCCAATCCCGGGAGCCATACTTAGTTTATAAAAAACTGCTATGTGCTACACTTTACTAACAATCTAATTTATCTAACTGATTGTTTTCAAACTCTAATGCGCATGATGCACACATTATTTTTCCAGCTTGTGACCATAGATTTTCTAAGCTATCGTCTATTACTCTTGTGTTGTTCATGTATATACTAATTTCTTCAGCCAAATCAAATCTATTTCCACAACATTCACATTCCTCATGGTAATCACCATAATCAGGGGCCTCTGCTGCTTTTATTGCACACTCTGCGCAATAGTCTTTATCGAAGTTGTCATAAGATAAAGTGCCATTTTCACATGTAAAGATATCCTCTTCAAATTCGTAATCATATTCTTTTCCACAATTAATGCATTTCTTCATTGTTATCTTCCTTTCTGTTTTGTAGTGCTTTTTTATGATTGTCTTTTACTTCTTTAATTGCCTCATATATTTTGTCTATATCTTTTTCTGAAAAATTATAAGTACGAGCTCTTTGAATTCTCATGTATAGTTTTGATGTAATATTGTGGTATTCCTTTAATTCAGGATCATTATTTCTTTTTTCCACGCGTTTGTAATAAGGTCCTACTTCACGGCATGTCTTCGAAGAATCCTCTGGAGATACACCATTACAATAAATTGTAATATTTGTTCTATTATCAGGTATAAATACCTTGCCGCAGTGCTGACATATCTTTATTGCTTTATTCTCTTTTTTTAGTCTACAGTACTCAAATAATAATAATTCGTGCCATGTAGTTATAGGAATCGTTGTTCTTTCAATGCCATTTTCACCATATTTCACACGGCAATTCTTAGTATATGAATCATATATTTCTGTCGCATATAATTCTAACTGTTCTAAACATTTTCTTTGACTCTCATCAATATCTCCCTTTGCATTTGCAACTATTGCATCTAGATAGAAATAAAACTTCTCCAATTCGTATAAATATTTTTCATAACAAAAATTATAGAATTTTTCCACTGTTACTCCGCTAAACGAATCATATTCGGTGATACAGTCAGAGACAGTATCATACATTATTCTTCTAAATAAAGCACTTGCCGCAGGATAGTCATCATATGTAGCTACAAAAAGCCAATTTAAACAATCAGCAATATTTTCTGCATCTATCACTTCTTTAGCTCTTGGATAAGAAATTATCATTCGTTTTACTCTTTCGATATAAATATCTACAACCTCATCATTAAGCATTTCCAAAAGCATATGGCCCGCATAGTATTTATAACTAGTATTCTCATCTTCATCAAAGACTAAATTCGGACTTTTAGCATCATTGTTAAAGTAAATTTCTAATCCTAATTCTTTCATGGTCATCATCCCCTCCTCTATTCTTAATCCGATTATAGAGACTCCCTATTTGTAATACAATAGTTTAGGAATCATCCAGTTAGTCAGGGATTTTGCTATGTTTTTTTTGCGAAAAAAAGACTAGCATCTCTGCTAGTCTCAGAGTGTAGACAAAGTGTCGCGGCTTCTGCCGCGACCTTTTCTTTTTTTATAAGGAGGAACTGGAGTCTGCGGACTCCAGTTCTTTCATTTTTAGA
>CACYLQ010000068.1 GCA_902775195.1 uncultured Pseudobutyrivibrio sp. | reverse complement strand
AATGATTTAGTATTTTCTTTTACAGACAAGGAGCTTGGAAGTAACAGAACAACTAGAAAGCTAAAGCTAGCTAACGGGGAGAAAATAGAAAGCATGAAGATTTTTGTTGATACATGCAGCATTGAAATCTTCATTAATGACGGTCTGTATACCTTTACTACAAAGTACTTTAAGGCGAAGGACGTTGAGAATACACTTTCTATTGATGGGAAAATTGATAATATAGATGCCTATAGTCTTAAGCCTTTTAATGTAGTTTCTAAGTAATGGATTAGGATGACTAGGGTTAGAGATGGGAAGATTTTCCCATCTCTTTTTTTGTCTTTCCTCTTGCACGGAAATGTATAATAATATAGTTAAAATAAGGCCATTAGGCTAGACTAATAATTAAAAAAGGAGAAGTGCTGTTTGACAAAGTACAACACACGAGAGATTGTAGGCTAACTGGGAGGTTTGCTGACAATCACACAAACCTCCCGCGGTAATCGCAATTGAAGTCGACAATTTTCAGGAGGTAAAATAATGAATACAAACGATGTAATAATGCGTTTAGAAAAAAAGGAAGATTACAGAGAAGTAGAAAACTTAATAAGGGAATCATTTTGGAATGTGTATAGACCAGGCTGTAGTGAGCATTATGTTATCCATGTTCTCAGAGATGATCCAGCTTTTATTAAGGAGCTGGATTATGTGATGGAAAAGGATGGCATATTAATTGGCCAAAATATGTTCATGCGAACCATAATAGAAGCTGATGATGGAAGGATAATTCCTGTTCTTACAATGGGACCTATTGGAATTACACCTGATTTAAAGCGTAGGGGCTACGGCAAAAGGATTCTTGACTATACACTTGAAAAGGCCACAGCTATGGGCTATGGGGCAGTCTTGTTTGAAGGAAACATAGACTTCTATGGCAAAAGCGGATTTGACTATGCCAGCAAATTTGGCATAAGATATCACGACCTACCTGAAGGTTCTGACGCATCCTTCTTTCTATGCAAGGAACTGGTACCAGGATATCTGAATGATGTGACTGGAGTATACCAAACTCCAAAAGGATATTATGTTGATGATTCAGATGTTGAGGAATTTGATAAGAATTTCCCACCAAAGCAGAAATTAAAACTTCCTGGGCAAATATTCTAAACGAATGCAGCGCCTGCCCCTGTATGGGGCTAGGCGCTTTTATGTTTTGAGGTTGTTCTTGTGGATTGGACACGCAGGAGAGAGAAAAGTTTGGAAGTGCGTGTCGGTTTGGAAGGGGCAGAGCACGCAGGAGAAAGAAAAGTGCGGAAGTGCGTGTCGGTTTGGAAGGGGCAGAGCACGCAAGAGAAAGAAAAGAGCGGAAGTGCGTGTCGGTTTAGAAGAGACAGAGCACGCAGGAGAGAGAGAAGAGCGGAGGTGCGTGTTGGTTTTGAAGAGGCAGAGCACGCAGGAGAGAGAGAAGAGCGGAGGTGCGTGTCGGTTTGGAAGGGGCAGAACACACGGGAGAGAGAAGATTTTTAAATTATTAATTTTACTGGAGTTCATATGATTGTTTTTTGCTGTATAATAGAGGAAAGTATTAACATGGAGGTCCTATAAATGATGGATTTAGGAAAACTAATTGAAGATTGGGTAGCATTGATGGAGGCTAAGTCTGATTTCGTTGAAGGTGAAGATGAGATTCACATGGAAGAGTACCTTGACTGCATTAAGGAAACTTATGATGCAATTACAATGGTATATGATGAGATTAGCAATAACTCTAAGCTTTCACCAGATTTGCTGATGACATATTTTAATTTAATCGAATTAATAAGTATGTATGCTGCGCCTGTTTATATGGATGAATCAGAAAACCATACATTCGCAGTTTCAAGAATTCTTGCAGAGGAATTAGCGGCAGTTGCAGCCAACTATATCTACGCAAAGGAAGATGAGGATGAACCTTTTGAGGAAGGCGTATTATCTTCAGTTGCAGGATTTGAATACGAAATTGAAAGAGTCCTTTACTATGATGTAAATAAAAGAGACTTAAGTGACTTCCAGGAGTTGGCTGAGGCTATTGGGTTCTAACGAAAAAATATAAAGAAAAGCTGAGGGGATATATATGAGAACCATAGACAATAGTGTTTTTATAGCGCCAGGTGCGCAGGTCATTGGAGATGTGACCATAGGTGAAAACTGCGGAATTTGGTACAACGCGGTGGTAAGAGGTGATTCCCAGAAAATCACTATCGGAAAAAATACAAACGTGCAGGATTTGGCGTGTTTGCATGTAGACAAGAGCTTTACACTTTCAGTAGGTGATAATGTTACCATTGGCCACACTGCAATAGTTCATGGGTGCACAGTAGGTGATAATGTGCTCATCGGTATGGGCGCTATAGTTATGAATGGAGCCAGGATAGGAAATAACTGCATCATAGGCGCTGGCGCTCTTGTTACAGAAAATATGGAAATCCCTGATGGCTCCCTGGCATTCGGAAGTCCAGCAAAGGTAATTCGAAAGCTAACAGAAGCAGAAAAACAGAGCATTATCGAAAATGCTGAGCTTTATGTAAAGCATGCCAAGGACAATCTGCATATTGAACAGTAAAGGAAATTTCTGGAGAGATTTTGTAGATGATTATTGATGACAAAAGTATTTTTCTATACGGGGAAACTAATGAGGGTGCACCCCTAGTCATTGTTAATACCTTTGATGGTGACGAGCATGAGTTAAACGAGCTATTGGCAGGGATGGTTGATATTCCATATACATTGGCTGTTATTAGCGATGTAAACTGGAATGATGAGATGACTCCATGGGACTGTCAGCCTCTGTTTAAAGGGGACAAGCCATGCACTGGTGGTGCTGATGATTACATAAAAAAGCTGGAGGATGATATCGTTCCAGCTATTATAGAAAAGCTAAAGGCAAAGCCTGCATACATCACTATCGCCGGCTATTCCTTAGGCGGATTGTTTGCAATTTATAGCTTGTATCACACCAGCATTTTCACATGCGCTGTCAGTGCCTCAGGTTCCATGTGGTTCCCAGATTTTATTGACTACGCTACCAATTATAATATGGCGGTGATGCCAAAGCGCGTCTATTTTTCTGTAGGTGACATGGAAGCCAAAACTAAAAATGCTATCTTTAAAACAGTAGAAGATAATACGCGATTACTCTGTAAACATTTCGCAAAGCTTGGCATTGAAGACACCTTTGAATTGAATGAAGGCAATCACTTCAAGGACGCCGATTTGCGTTTAGCCAAAGGAATTGCGTGGGTATTGCAGCGTCCTCTTTAATCGCAGATTATACATGATACAAAATTCTTTTCGCATAAGAATTTCTGTACTCAGTTGGAGTGAAGCCAGTGGCTTTTTTAAAGGTGCGGGAGAAATTGTGCACGTCTGAAAAGCCTACCGATGTGGCAATTTCTGTGATACTGCGGTCACTATCGGTTAGATAAAAGGCAGCGGTATCCATCTTTTGCGAAATAATAAATTGCTTTAGGGACAGGCCTAAAACATCGCTGAATACTCTTGATAAATATTTAGGGCTATAGCCGAAATAATCCGCAATATCATTGATGGTGAAGTTGTTGGATATATTTCGTTTAACATAGTCAACAATATCTGAATAAATCTGCTTGTTGTTTAGCAGGTTTTCATTCTTTGGAAGCTCTGTATTAATCTGACCGTACAGCTCTGTAATAATAGCAGTTAATGATGCGTTTAAGGTTAAATCAGGGTAATTGTCTCTGTCCAAATCCTGAAGTCGTTTCATCTGAATAATCAGTCTTTCAACTCGTGGCACAGCAGCGTTTTGTGGTATCAAAAAGCATTTGGCTCTTTGGTAGGATGGCGCTTCCCCAGTGGATATTTGGGCTGGGAAAGAAAATAAATCAGCTGTAAAATGAATCCAATAAAAACAGCAGTAGGATTTTTTAATACCCTCTCTTATAGAATCACTTGGTGGAAGAAATAGGTATTCTCCCTTCTCAACCTTAAAATCTTCGTTCATATATCTCAAATAAAGTGTACCCTCAGTTACAACTATAAATTCATAATCGAACTGCAATGGCATACTCTCATGTTTCCATTCGTCTGATAAAGCTTCAAATTTTCCACTTCGAAGATAATTAAAGATATGGTTGCTTGGAAAAACCATCAACTTATCAACTTTTTTTCTATTCACTTAATGTAAAACCCCCTAGAAAAATATCACGAAATGACACCTAATGTGAAAAAGTGACACTTGATTCACAAAAAGGACACATTTTTCTTTTGAATATAAAGAATAATACCACGTTTTGCCAACAAATTAAACATCTGTGGATTTTACACATAATATTAGTTTTCGTACATTTAGATAAAATTCGTTTAATGTTAGACTTTTTTGGTGCAAAATGCACATTATTGTCAAAGGATAATAGAAAGACGAGGATAAGTAATAATGAACAAAAATTTGAAACCTATAAGTTTGGCTTCTTGCAAGGTGACTGATAGCTACTATGATGAAGCTCTCCATTTGCAGGTGAAGAACATGCTGGCACTAGACCCAGACAGACTTTTAGCCGGATTTAGGGAGACAGCAGGAATAATAGCTGGTATGGATGAGAAAAGTCTCACTACATTTATGAATGCAAAGGAACGTTATGGCGGAGGCTGGGAAAATGGTCTTATAGGTGGACATACTCTAGGTCATTACGTAAAAGCGTTAGCACAGGCGGTAATTAATCCAGGCTTAGATTCAAAGGAACAAAAGGCTGTAAAGGAAAGATTGGATTACATGATAAATGCTCTGGCAGAGTGCCAGAAAAAAACTGTAGGTAGTGACTATGAAGGCTATTTATTTGGTGCAACTTTACCTACTCAGGAGTACGTGGATAACCCTGTATTACAGTTTGATTATGTGGAAAAGGGCATGTCAGATCCTTTCAAGCAGGCATGGGTGCCTTGGTATACAATGCATAAAATCCTTAGCGGTTTAAATGCAGCATATCTTTATGCAGGAAATGAAAAGGCATTACAGGTAGCCAACAAGCTGGGCGTTTGGATTGCAAACAGATGCGAAGGCTGGACTGAGGAGCAGCATGAAAATGTGCTTTCTATAGAATATGGCGGAATGAATGATTGCCTATACGAATTATACGAAATCAATAGAAGCATTGCGGATAATGGCTTGGTTTATGGAGATTTTGAAAGATTTAAAAACGCTGCACATTCTTTTGATGAGGATGCTCTTTTCAAGAAAATATCAGCAGGCGGAAATGATATCTTAAACGATACTCATGCTAACACCACAATACCAAAATTTATTGGTGCGCTAGCTAGATATGAGGTGGATAATTCAGCTACAGATTATCTTAAATATGCCAAAGATTTCTTTGATATGGTAACTGGTAAGCATACATATATCACTGGTGGAAACAGTGAGAATGAACACTTTGGCAGAGATAATATCTTAAATGCTGAACGAACAAACACAAATAACGAGACCTGTAACACATACAATATGATAAAGATGGCAAGAAGACTTTATGCAGTTACAGGGGACAAGAAATATCTGGATTATTGTGAGCAGACATTGATAAATGCAATTATGGCATCACAGAATCATACAACTGGCTTCACTACATATTTCCAGCCAATGGGCACAGGCTTCCAGAAGGTGTTCAACACATTAGACGGAAACTTCTGGTGCTGTACAGGAACAGGCTACGAGAACTTTACAAAGCTTCAGGATGGAATCTATTTTGAGGAGGATGATAGGTTAGTAGCAGCAATGTATTTAGCTTCAGTTTATAAGGCTGATGGCTATACATTAACACAGGATTGCGACTTCACTAAATCTGATGAAGTGAAAATAAGAGTAGATGTTAAGGAAGCATCAGCAATTGTTGATTTGTATCTACGTATTCCTCACTGGATTCAGGGCAAGCCAGAAGTTAAGGTGGGCCATTCAGTTGTGGAGCCTAAGGAAGAAAATGGTTTCTTTGTAATATCAAAGGAGCTTATTCCAACTGGCGGAGATATAACAGTTAGATGGCCTATGGGTATATCTTGCCATAACCTGGCTGACAGCGAGGACACATACGCATTCTGCTATGGACCTTATGTACTTTCAGCCAAGCTTGGAACAAAGCATATCAAGATTAAGCCACATGGCATTGACGTTGTAGTGGCAGCTGAAAAATCTGTAGATTCAGATAATGTTGTTATCACTGCTGAAGCAACAGTTGATGCTTTCATGAAAAACATCAGCAAGTATCTTGTAAAGCAGGATGGCAGCATGGATTTTGAATTAACAGGTACAAACAAAAAGCTGATTTTCACTACTCACTACAATCAATATAAGGAAAGCTACGGTATCTATTGGAATTATAGTGTATAAGAAAAGAGAGAGGGATTATGCAATTTTTTTCGACAGATAAGGAATCACTGATTTTTAGATGTAACGGCGAAACACTGAAAATTGAACCATGGGGAAAGGATAGCTTTAGAGTAAGGTCTGTAATGGTAGGCGATATTGTAGATTTAAGCGCCGCATTGCTTGAACCAGAAAAATCTGAACATAAGGTAGAGGTTTCTATCCAAGAAGCCGATGAAGGCAGAAATGCAAAAATCGTAAACGGCAACATTACTGCCGAATGCTTCGTTCAACCATGGGGAGATTTGCTTCGCATTTCTTTTAAAGAAACTAGTACTGGAAAAATTTTGCTTGAGGAAATTACAAATGGCGGTGCTCTTGCCAAAAGGGCAAGATATTTCAAACACATCAGCGGGGATGTGTATAAGCTAAAGGTTCGATTTGATTCAAATCCTGAGGAAAAGCTCTTTGGAATGGGTCAGTATCAGCAGGAGAGAATGAACCTGAAGGGCTGCAACATGGAGCTTGCTCACAGAAATTCCCAGGCCAGCATTCCTTTTGTGTTATCGGATAATGGCTATGGATTTTTCTGGAATAATGCTGCAATAGGCGAGGTACATTTTGGACTTGATACAACAGAATGGGTTGCAGAAGAAACAAGACAGTTGGATTACTGGATTACTGCAGGCTTAACCCCTAAGGATATCGTCCAAAATTATATGAAGGTAACGGGCCTCCCACCGATGATGCCTGAATATGGTCTTGGCTATTGGCAGTGCAAGCTTCGTTATTATAATCAGGAGCAGGTGTTAGATATCGCCCGTGAATATCATAAGCGAAACATCAAAATCGATGTGATAGTAATAGATTATTATCATTGGCCAAGATGCGGTGATTGGCGATTTGACCCAGAATATTTCCCTGACCCAAAGGCCATGATTAAAGAGCTTAATGATATGGGAATTCAGTGCATGGTTTCCATCTGGCCACAGGTGGATATTCGAAGCGAGAATTTTGCTGAAATGAAACAGCAGGGATTACTTGTAAGAAGTCATTCCGGGGTAGATGTTCAAATGGTATTCCATGGAGACAATCTGTTCATGGATGCAACAAATCCAGCAACGAGACAGTATGTATGGGATAAATGCAAACGGAATTATTATGATTTAGGCGTAAAAACCTTCTGGCTGGATGAGGCCGAGCCAGAGTTTACAGGCTATGATTATGAAAATTATCAGTACCATGCAGGCTCAGTGCTACAGATAGGAAACATTTATCCACGTGAATATGCTAAGGCCTTTTACGAGGGCCAGAAGCAGCAGGGGCAGGATAAAATAGTAAATCTTATCAGATGCGCCTGGGCTGGTTCTCAAAGATATGGAACCTTGGTATGGTCTGGGGATATCATGTCCAACTGGGAAGATTTTAGAAAGCAGATTGTAGCTGGATTGCAGATAGGAATGGCTGGAATTCCATGGTGGACCACCGATATTGGCGGTTTCCATGGAGGCGATGTAAGAGAAGATGATTTCAAGGAGCTTCTTATCAGATGGTTCCAGTTTGGATGCTATTGCCCAGTAATGAGAATGCATGGAAGCAGAGTTCCACACAAGGAGATTATTAATAAAGCAGGCGAGGTCAGAGAGGTAACAGGCGCCGATAACGAAATCTGGAGCTTCGGTGAAGAGGCCTATGACATAATGAAGCATTACATTGAAGTAAGAGAATCCATGAGAGATTACACTCGTTCTTTGATGGAAGAGTCTTCAAAAACAGGCGCGCCTATAATTAGAACTTTATTCTATGAATTTCCTAATGATGAGAAGGCATGGAATATCACTGACGAGTATATGTATGGCTCAAAAATATTAGTAGCTCCAGTGTGCCATAAGGGTGAGGTTAAACGAAATGTGTATTTGCCTTCAGGCAGCAATTGGGTAGATACTACCACAGGAGCGCAATATGAGGGTGGTGTGAGCATCTTAGTTGATGCTCCATTAGAAAAAATTCCAGTATTTAATAGAGTGTAAAAATTATAAGACATGAAAAAACGAGGGTAGCTATGCCCTCGTTTTGTAATCTAATTACCTATGTGCTAGGCACGAATCTTAGCCATAGTAACTTTTGCTCCAGTAATCTGTAAATCCAAAAGTAAGCCTGAATCAGCGCAAGACTCAAGGTAACCTGCAAATTCATCTTTTGTTACTGTTTCAGGGCCGTCTTCACCGCCACACATCTGGAATACAGTCTCATCTGTAATTATGAACTCTGCAGAATCACCAGGGCCCATTTCTACAGCTTCGTCGCTTTCTTTTTGTCTCATATTAGTAGCACCTTCGACAATAAAGCTATCGCCGTCAATCTTAGCTACATAGACGATTGGCTGAGGATTACCATTT
>CACYLQ010000067.1 GCA_902775195.1 uncultured Pseudobutyrivibrio sp. | reverse complement strand
AGACGATAAGGTAGATAGGTTCAAGGTGTAAGTGCGGTAACGCATTCAGCTGATGAATACTAATAGATCGAAGGTTTATTCTAAAGAAAAGAATGTAGCCAATAATCGGAAGACTAAGTCTTACTGTGTGAAGTTTTGAAGTTGCTATAATATTTAGCAAGCACCACCCAATAAGGAACAGCTTGCTTTTTTAATGGATAGTGACAATCTGGGGGCGTAGCTCAGTTGGGAGAGCACCTGCCTTGCAAGCAGGGGGTCAAGAGTTCGAATCTCTCCGTCTCCACTTAGGTTAAAGTGCCTATTATTCCTCAATAGCTCAGTTGGTAGAGCACTCGGCTGTTAACCGAGTTGTCGTAGGTTCGAGTCCTACTTGGGGAGTTAATAAGCCGATGTGGCTCAATTGGCAGAGCAGCTGATTTGTAATCAGCAGGTTATCGGTTCGAGTCCGATCATCGGCTTTTTTAAATAAGGGCTTATAGCTCAGCTGGTTAGAGCGCACGCCTGATAAGCGTGAGGTCGGTGGTTCGAGTCCACTTAAGCCCATTTTATTTAATTACGGGGTGTGGCTCAGTTTGGCTAGAGCACCTGGTTTGGGACCAGGGGGTCGCAGGTTCGAATCCTGTCACCCCGACTTATAACTTAACATGCGGGTGTGGTTCAATGGTAGAACATCAGCCTTCCAAGCTGAATACGTGGGTTCGATTCCCATCACCCGCTCTTAATAATTTAATATGCGCGATTAGCTCAGCTGGCAGAGCACCTGACTCTTAATCAGGGTGTCCAGGGTTCGAACCCCTGATCGCGCACTAGTATGAAACGATGTGTTTTCGCACATCGTTTTTTTTAAAATAATGTAATATCAAAGGGGTAATAATGAATAAGTACGAGCAAAAGGCTGCTCCAATTGTAGAAGCATTGGAGAGGTTTAAAAGAAGAAGGGTAGTTCCCTTCGATGTACCTGGACACAAGCGAGGCAGGGGTAATCCGGAACTTGTAGATTTGCTAGGCAAACAGTGCGTTGGACTTGACGTAAATTCCATGAAGCCATTGGATAATTTAGGTCATCCTATCTCTGTAATTAAAGAAGCGGAAGAACTTACAGCAGATGCATTTGGTGCGGCCCATGCATTTTTAATGGTAAATGGTACAACTAGCTCTGTTCAGACTATGATTCTATCTGTTTGTAAAGCAGGGGACAAAATACTTATTCCTAGAAACGTTCATAAGAGCGTTATTAATGCAATGGTGCTTTGTGGTGCGGTACCTGTTTATGTTGAAGTAAAGGTTAATCCCACAATAGGCATTGCTCTTGGTGTGGAAGTAGATGAGGTTCGTCGAGTAATGGATGCTAATCCAGATGCTAAGGCTATCCTTATTAATAATCCTACTTATTATGGTATTTGCTCTAATCTTAAAGAAATAGTTCGTATAGCACATGAGCGTGGCATGAAGGTTTTGGCCGATGAAGCCCATGGCACACATTTATATTTTAATGATAATTTACCTATGTCTGGAATGGCGGCGGGAGCGGATATGGCGGCTGTTTCAATGCATAAATCTGGTGGAAGTCTTACACAGAGCTCAATCTTGCTATGTGGAGAGAATATGGATGCAGAGTATGTTAGACAGATTATTAATCTAACACAGACAACTAGTGCATCATATCTTCTGTTATCTAGCCTTGACTTATCAAGAAGAAATCTTGCATTGCGTGGCAATGAATCTTTTGAAAAAGTGGCCCATATGGCAGAATATGCAAGAAATGAGATTAATGAAATTGGTGGTTTCTATGCATACGGCAAGGAGCTAATAGATGGAGACAGTGTTTTCGATTTTGATGTAACTAAACTGTCTATATATACTCAGGGAATAGGCCTCACAGGTATAGAGGTTTACGATTTACTCAGAGATGAATATGATATACAAATCGAATTTGGAGATATAGGAAATATTTTGGCTTATATTTCAATTGGAGATAGAATTCAAGATATTGAACGCTTGGTAGGAGCACTGGAAGATATTAAGCGTTTGTACGAAAAAGATTCCAGTGATTTATACTGTGGAGAGTTCATTCAACCAGAACTTGTAATGACTCCTCAGCAGGCATTTTATGCCAATAAGGTACAATTACCTATTAATGAAATTGAGGGAAAGATATGTGGGGAGCTTGTAATGTGTTATCCACCAGGTATACCTATTTTGACGCCTGGAGAACGTATTACAGCTGACATTATTGAATACATCAAGTTTGCAAAGGAAAAAGGATGTAGTCTACAGGGGACACTTGATCCTGCTGTAGAGTTAATAAATGTAATAGTATAGTGGAGAAGTATTAATGGATTTTTGGTTTTCACAGATGGAGACGGAGCACGTAAAGACAAGCATCCGTGTCAATAAACAGCTATATAGTGCCCAAAGTGAGTATCAGAGAATTGATGTTTTTGATACACAGGAGCTTGGAAAAATGATTGTATTAGATGGTGAAATCATTTTTTCTGAGGCTGATGAATTTATCTATAATGAAATGATAGTGCATGTGCCTATGGCGGTACATCCTAATGTTAAACAGGTGCTTATTATTGGTGGAGGTGATGGCGGTGTTGCCAGAGTACTCACTGAATATCCTGAAATTGAACACATTGATGTGGTAGAGCAGGATGAAATGTTCCTTGAAATCAGCAAAGAATTTTTTCCAGAGACAGCAAGGGGATTTGATGATGAGCGAGTTACCGTTACTTACATGGACGGTCTCAGATTTTTGCGACGCTGTAGGGATAAATATGATTTGATTATTAATGATACAACAGACCCATTCGGTTATGCTGAAGGACTGTTTACAAGAGAGTTCTATGGAAGCTGCTATAGAGCTCTTAAAGAAGATGGAATCATGGTTTATCAACATGGAAGTCCATTTTATGATGAGGACGAGGAAGCTTTTAGAGCTATGCACAGAAAGGCCTATAAGAGTTTTCCTATCAACAGAGTATACCAGGCCAATATTCCAACATGCCCTTCAGGCTATTGGATGTTTGGATTTGCTTCTAAAAAATATCATCCACTAAAGGATTTGGATTCTAAACGTTGGAAAGCAAGAAATATCAAAACCTGGTATTACACAACAAATCTACATAAGGGGGCGTTTATGTTGCCAAGATATGTAGAAGAGTTGTTGGTTGAAGAAGAAAAAGCCGCAAAGAAAGAAAACATAGATTAAAGGAGAAAATGGTATGGCTAGATTATTAATTATTGGATGTGGTGGAGTTGCGCAAGTAGCAATTTCAAAATGCTGTCAAAACAGCGATGTATTTGAGGAGATTATGATAGCAAGCCGCACAGTTTCAAAGTGCGAGGCTATGAAAGAAAAATTAGAGAAAACTACAAAGACAGTTATTAAGACTGCTCAGATTGATGCTGATGATGTAGAAGCTTTAACAAAGTTAATCAAGGAATATGCACCAGACGCTGTTCTTAATGTAGCCCTTCCTTATCAGGATTTGACTATTATGGATGCATGTCTTGCTGCAGGGGTAGATTATATCGATACAGCAAACTATGAACCAGAGGATACAGATGACCCTGAGTGGAGAGCTATTTACGAAAAGCGTTGTAAGGATTTAGGTTTCTCAGCATATTTCGATTATAGCTGGCAGTGGGCATATCAGGATAAGTTCAAGGATGCTGGTCTTACAGCACTTCTGGGAACAGGCTTTGACCCAGGCGTCACATCGGTATTTGCAGCTTATGCTAAAAAGCATTATTTTGATGAGATTCATACAATCGATATATTAGATTGCAACGGTGGTGACCACGGTTATCCATTTGCTACAAACTTTAACCCAGAGATTAATCTTCGTGAGGTTTCAGCTCCAGGCTCTTATATGGAAAATGGAAAATGGTTTGAAGTCCCAGCTATGAGCATCAAGAGAGAGTACGATTTTGATGGAGTAGGAATGAAGGACATGTACCTTCTTCACCATGAAGAAATAGAAGCTTTGGGACGTAACATGCCAGAGGTTAAGAGAATCAGATTTTTCATGACATTTGGTCAGAGCTATTTAACACATATGAATTGCCTTGAGAATGTGGGAATGTTATCTACAACTCCTATTAACTTCAACGGACAGGAGATTGTTCCTATTCAGTTTTTGAAGGCACTTCTTCCTGACCCAGCATCTTTGGGACCACGTACAGTTGGAAAGACAAACATTGGTTGTATTTTCACAGGAATCAAGGATGGCAAGGAACGTTCTATCTATATTTATAATGTATGTGACCACCAGGAATGCTACAAAGAGGTTGGCTCACAGGCAATCAGCTACACAACAGGTGTACCAGCTATGATCGGTGCTATGATGGTTGTTACAGGTCAATGGAAAAACCCTGGCGTATTCACTACAGATGAATTCGATCCAGACCCATACATGGAAGCACTTAACAAGTGGGGATTACCATGGCAGGTTGTAGAAAATCCTACATTGGTTGATTAATTAAGGAAGGTAGAAATGTTTTCCAAAATAGAAACACCAGCATATGTAATAGATGAAGGGAAATTAATAGAAAATCTGCAAATCTTAGATAAGGTAAGAAAAGATGCAGGTTGTAAAATCCTATTGGCTCAAAAGGCTTTTTCAAATTTTGCATTGTATCCGCTTATCGGTCAGTATCTGGATGGTACTACCGCAAGCGGTATATATGAAGCGCGTTTAGGAAAAGAAGAAATGGGCAAGGAAAATCATGTGTTTTCGCCTGCTTATAAAGAAAATGATATGGATGAACTAGTTAAAATATGTGACCATATTGTTTTTAATTCTATTGCGCAACTGATAAAATATAAGAATAAATGTATAGAAAATGGAGTAGGAATCGGCCTAAGATTGAATCCACAATGCTCCACACAAGGAGACCATGCTATCTATGACCCATGCTCAAAAGGCTCAAGACTTGGTGTAACATTAAATGCTTTAGAACAAGCCTTGGCTGAAGACGCTAGTATTTTAGATGGAGTGGATGGATTTCATTTTCATACATTATGTGAGCAGAATTCGGATGATTTGGAGACTACCCTTAACTCCTTTTTACAGCAGTTTGGCCTATACCTTTCACAGATGAAGTGGTTGAATATGGGAGGTGGTCATCATATCACAAGAGCCGATTATGATGTAGGCAGGTTGGTTAGGTTGATACGCAAGGTTAAGGAAGACTACGGTCTTCAAGTGTATCTAGAGCCAGGTGAAGCCATTGCCCTTAGTGCAGGATATTTTGTAACAGAGGTTTTGGATATTGTTGATAACGATATAAAGACTCTGGTTTTAGATGGATCTGCAGCATGTCACATGCCTGATGTGTTGGAAATGCCATATCGGCCACCTCTTAAGGATTCAGGTAAATGGGGCGAAAAGCCTTTTGACTATCGACTCAGCTCCT
The DNA here is from genome assembly GCA_902775195.1 of uncultured Pseudobutyrivibrio sp. GTDB lineage: Bacteria > Bacillota > Clostridia > Lachnospirales > Lachnospiraceae > Pseudobutyrivibrio. The sequence goes on along the minus strand of CACYLQ010000067.1, from coordinate 3,508 downwards.
ATACATGCCTAGCAGGCGATATTATTGGTGATTATTCATTCGATAAGGAAATCCATATCGGTGACAGGTTAATATTTGAAGATATGGCCATTTATTCTATGGTTAAAAATAACACCTTTAACGGTATTCCATTGCCATCTATCTATTTGCTTAAGGCTGATGGAACAATTGATTTAATAAAGAAATTTGGATACGAAGATTTTAAAAACAGGTTGTCTTAGATGAAGATAAATAGCACTCCAACAAAAGATAATTTTTATATGCCTGCAGAATATGCAAGACATAGAGGCTGCGTTATGATTTGGCCCGTTAGGCCAGGTTCGTGGCCAAATTCAGGTGCAGAAGCTAAAAAAGTTTTCGCGGAAATTGCAAGAGCTATAGCTGAAAGTGAGCAGCTGTGGATGTTAGCTGATGAAGCACATCTTCCAGAGGTAAAAGTAGAATTTGAAAATGATAAAAATATACATCCTGTTATGATTCCAACTGACGATGCATGGGCTAGAGATGTTGGTCCTACATGTGTAACAGATGGAACTACAGTCAGAGGTATTGATTGGGAATTTAATGCTTGGGGCGGCCAGGTAGATGGCTTGTACGCTCACTGGGAAAAGGATGATGCTGCAGCACATCTTATCTGTAATGAATTATCTTTGGATTATTATGATGCTCATCCTTTTGTATTAGAAGGAGGCAGTGTACATTCTGATGGCGAAGGGACTGTGATAGTCACTGAAGCATGTTTGCTTAGCAAGGGCCGCAATCCCAAGATGTCTAAAGAAGAAATTGAAAAACAGCTACAGGAATACCTTGGAGCTAAAAAGATAATATGGCTCCCTTGTGGAATATTCAATGATGAAACCAACGAACATGTGGACAACGTCTGCGCATTTGTAGGCAGTGCTCAGGTTGTTTTAGCTTGGACAGATGACGAATCTGATCCTCAGTATGCCATGAGTAAGGCATGTTTAGATGTGCTTGAGAATTCTGTCGATGCAAAAGGTCGTAAGTTTACAGTACACAAGGTACCTATCCCTAGTAATCCAGTTTGCATCACAAAAGAAGAACTAATGGGTTACCAGTTTGAAGAGGGCGAAGATGTACGAGAAGAAGGTGAGCGACTGGCTGCCAGCTATGTGAATTTTTACATTTCAAATGGAGGAGTTGTTGTACCTCAGTTTAACGATAAAAATGATAAGGTTGCGGTGGATATTTTAGGAAAACTCTTCCCTGAAAGAAAGATTTACCCAATCTACGCAAGAGCGATAATAGTAGGTGGTGGAAATATTCACTGCATAACACAACAAATACCAGAATAAAGGGGTTTATTGGAGGTAGGTTGATGAGATTAGTAAAGGTTGCTGCAGTTCAGATGCGCTGTTCAGTTAACGTGGATGAGAATATAAAAAAGGCCGATGAAATGGTTCATAGCGCCGCAGCATCTGGTGCAAATATCATATTGTTGCCAGAGCTGTTTGAAAGACAATATTTTTGTCAGGAGAGAAGATACGAATACTATGATTTTGCCAAATCAGTAGAGGAAAATGATGCGGTAAATCATTTTCAAGCCGTGGCAAAAGAACTAGCTGTGGTTATTCCTGTTAGCTTTTACGAAAAGGATGGCACTGTTTTATATAATTCAGTTGCAGTGATTGACGCAGATGGTGAAATACTAGGCGTTTATCGTAAGACTCACATTCCAGATGACCATTTTTATCAGGAGAAATTTTACTTTACTCCAGGTAACACAGGCTTTAAAACATGGAAAACTAAGTTCGGCACAATAGGTGTTGGTATTTGTTGGGATCAATGGTTTCCTGAAACCGCAAGAGCAATGGCCTTGCAGGGGGCAGAAATGCTTTTGTACCCAACAGCTATCGGCAGCGAGCCTATTATTGAATGCGATAGTATGCCTCATTGGAGACGCTGTATGCAGGGACATGCTGGTTCAAATTTGATGCCGGTAATTGCTGCTAATCGTATTGGTTTAGAAACTGTTGAGCCATGTAAAGAAAATGCCATGCAGTCATCAAGTTTAGAATTCTACGGCAGTTCATTTATGACAGATGAAACAGGTGAGATTTTGGAATCTGCTTTTAGAGATAAGGAAGAGATTTTGATACATACCTATGATTTGGATGAAATCTATGAAAACCGAATGAGTTGGGGAATTTTCAGAGATAGACGTCCAGAATGTTATGGAGACTTACTATAAAGGAGAGAATATGGAATTCAAAAAGATTTGTAAAGATTTCGATTTAAAGCTGCTCCAATTAGATACATGGGGCATGCTCACACCTGAGGAGGTTCAGGAGAAGTTAGTGCAAAAGAATAGCCTTGTTAATGATTACGAAAGTAATATCATCACATTGCATCAGTTTGAAACAAAAGTTGAATCTCTCACAACAGGATTAGAAATCCCTTCAAAGGATGACATTTTAGATAGATGTAAGGCATTGAATAATGAATAATCTTTGGTACAAAAAAGCGGCAGAAGACTGGAACAGTGCTCTTCCTCTTGGAAACGGATTTATGGGCGCAATGTGTTTTGGCGGAACTGTGATTGACCGATTCCAGCTAAATAATGACAGCGTTTGGTGGGGTGGCAATAGAAACCGCATTAATCCAGATGCTAAAGAAAACATCCCTGAAATAAGAAGACTTATCAGAGATGGAAGAATCGCCGACGCCGAGGAGCTTGCCCATGAATCTATGGCGGGCATACCTGATTATCAAAGTCACTATGAACCACTTGCGGATTTGTTTATCATCCCTGAGGGCAAAGAGCGTATCCAGATTTTGGGCATACGCGAGGGATGGAGTGGACAGCTTAAACTCGTTGAAGATATTCCAGATTACAAGCGCCAGCTTGACATCGATACAGGAATACATACAGTTAGTTATACAAAGGATGGCGTAGCTTTTCATAGGGAAAGCTTTATTTCATATGTGGATAAAGTGATGGCCATAAAATGCCAGGGTGCAAAACTTCGTATTTTTGCAGAACGTAGCAATCAATGTGAAAAGGTATATAAGCTTTCGGACAATACCATTTGTATGGAAGGTCGTACTGGAGCTGATGGAGTTAGATTTTGCATGGCCGTTCGCGCAATCAAAGGCAATGCCTTTATTAGAGGAAGAATGCTACACACCGAGGCAGATACAGAAATACTTGTTGCTTCTCAGACAGATTTTTATTGTGAGAATCCTGTCGAAGATGTAGTTAAGACCTTGGACGCAGCTGAACGCTTAGGATACGAACAGCTTAGAGCAAGACATGTAGCTGATATAGAAGAGCTTATGAATCGTTGTAGGCTTGAAATCGCATGTGAGAATAGGAATCTCATTCCTACAGATGAAAGATTGCAGGCGGTTATAGATGGCGGAACAGATGATGGACTTATAAATCTGCTGTTTGCTTACGGAAGATATCTTTTGATTTCTTCTAGCAGGCCAGGCAGTCTGCCTGCTAATTTGCAGGGGATTTGGAACGACAGTTTTTCGCCTGCAT
>CACYLQ010000066.1 GCA_902775195.1 uncultured Pseudobutyrivibrio sp. | reverse complement strand
CAGTACATCAAGGAAAATGACCTTGCAGCAAAAAACGACATTTCAATTAGAACACTTGCACAGTCACTTATCATGAGTACTGCAACACCACTTTACGAGGATAACGATAAGACAGGTCTTGAGTATTCTCCTCGTTCACAGGGTGCTGGTCTTGCAAATGTTCAGGACGCTATTTCATCACCAGCTTACATCTTAGTAGGTGACAAGGAAGGCAATGACGGTAAGGTTAAAGCAGTTCTTGGTGATGACCCAACAAAGTCAGGTAACTACTCATTCTCATTCGATGTTTATAACATGGACGAGGATGCTCAGTATTACGTACTTGATTCAACAGTACTTACAGAAGAGCTTTATGACAGCAACGGTACAACATACTTCACAGGAAGCTCACACAAGCTTAATCCAGAGGTAACTCTTACAGCTGATGATACAAAGCTTGTTTACGATCTTAACGATGATGGCAAGGTAAACAACAAGGATAGAAAGATTCTTCTTCAGGTTGTTAACGGCTCACGTGACGTTGCTATCGTTGAACAGAATCAGGATTACTATGATTTCAACAATGACGGACTTGTAGATACAAAGGATGTTTACGCTTTATCTAAGCAGCTTAAGGGCGGTGAGGCAGTAGCTGATCTTGCACTTGAAGTAGTAGAGGTAAAGGATAGCACAAAGATTAATGTAGCAATCAACCTTTCAGACAGCGATAGAGAATACTTAGCTGGCTTCGAAAATGGTATGTATGTAGATGGTTTCATCTATGTAAAGGGTGGCGTTGATATGTCAGTTCCATTCCTTGCATTCTATGGAAGCTGGATGGATTCTCCAATGTTTGAGGACTTTGATTTTGAGGAGTACGTTCACAATTCAGAATATGCAGCAAATGCTTCAACATATTCAGGTATTTCAAGAACAAACTTCCTTTCAATCTATCCACTTGGAAATCAAAACGAGAAGTACTATATTCCAAACTTCTTCGTAGATGATGATAAGTACATTGCAGATAGAAATGCTATCAGCTCAGAGAACGGAACAGTTCTTGGTGCACAGTACTATTCACTTATCAGAAACGCTGGCCGCTTAATTCTTACTATCACAGATAAGAACACAGGCGAGAAGTATTTCGAGAATGTTACTAAGGATCAGTACGCTGAGTTCTATAACGCAAACAAGGGACAGTGGATGGAAACACTTGCTGCACAGGATTTAAACTGGGCAGGTACAGATGCAGATGGCACTCCACTTGCAGATGGTACAGAAGTTGAAATTACACTTCAGGCAATTCCAAGCTACTACAATGATGTAGAAGATGTTTCTACACTTAATGCTCCTGGTATGTTTATCAAGACACCAATGGCAATTGATAACACAGCACCAGTAGTTACAGACGCAGTTAAGACAGAAGACGGAAAGTACTCTATCACAGCTTACGATAACCGCTACACAGCATCAGTTCTTGTAATCGCTAGCGATAAGAAGACTGTAATTGGCGAGTACGCAGTAAATCAGGAAGAAGCAGATAAAGATATGGAAATCCTTATCGATGCTCCAGATGATGTATTCTACGTAGAGGTATATGATTACGCTCTTAACGGAACAGTTTACAGATTCAACAACACAGGACATGCTGATACAAAGTTTGTATCAGATATCACAGTTGATAAGGATGAGGTTGAGCTTGAGGTTGGAGAGCAGGCACAGGTTAAGGCAACAGTTGGTCCTAAGTGGCTTGCAGAAAACTACAATCTTGTTGAATGGTCAAGCGATGATGAAAGCATTGCTAAGGTTTCAGCAAAAGGTGTTATTACAGCGGTTGCAGAAGGCGAGACAGTAGTAAAGGCAACAACACTTGCAACTGATAAGAAGGGTAAGCACCTTACAGCTGAAGTAAAGGTTAAGGTTGTTAAGAAGGCTGATGAAAAGTCAGACGAGAAGAAGGATGACGAGACAAAGGCTGAAACAGCTGACGACCAGAATAAGGACGAGGCAGAAGAAGTAGTAGAGGAAAAGACTTCTGAAGAAACAACAGAGGAAAAGGAAGAGGATGCTACTTCTGATGACGAAACAACAGGAGGAGAAAGTGATGATGAATAAATCAATAAAGAGAGCAGCCGTTCTTTGCATGGCAGCGCTAACACTATTTACATCTACTCCTTATACAAATGTAGCTAAGGCTGCAAATGTTACACCATTACACACAACAGTTACATCTACTGGCAAGGCAGATAGCCAGAAGATTACATACAAGCTTACACTTGATAAGACTACTGTTTCTGATGGTAGAGTTGCTGTTGAGTATGACCCAAATGTTTTAGTTCTTAAATCTGATTCTGAGGGAATTAAATTTAGTGACGTTGATGTAAATAAGAATTATGAAAATGATAAAGCAAAGGGAATTGCTTACGCATTCGTAAATGATGCTCCAAAGACTGCAGCAGGAACACTTATGACTGTTCAGTTTACAGTTAAGGCTGGTCTTAAGGTTCAGGATACAACAATCAAGACAAAGGTTCTTGGCCTTAACAACGAAGCTACAGATGTAGTTGCAGCACAGGATTTAGAGGATGTTGTATCTGTAGGTCGTGCAGCTCTTAGCACACCAAAGATTACTAGCCTTGACCAGACAATCCTTGGTGTATATTTAAAGTGGACTAAGGACACAAATGCTGATGGCTACATTATTTACAAGAGCACAACAAAGAATGGCAAGTACACAAAGTATGCTACTGTAAGTGGACTTACAAGCTTCTATGATATTGTAGTTGCAAACAACAAGACATACTACTACAAGGTTGTTTCATACCAGGGTAGTGGTGCTAACAGAGTGTACTCTAAGGAGTCAGCTCCTGTATCAATCAAGGTTAGAAAATTCTTCGGATGGTTCAGCTAAGATATTACAGGAAACTTTAACTCTAAAGTAAACCTATTATTGGAGGTTCTAGTTAAGCTAGAACCTCCTTGTCTTTTCATAAGACTTGATATACTAATAAGGCCGATTTTGGCACTTTCGTTTTTTCTAGGCTCATTTCTAATGATATTTGTAAATGTTACCTTGGCGTAGTCCTTGTCATTAATAAAGCTAATTTCTACAGGTGTTGATTCATCAGCATATTTATCTATATTCGTAAATACGTTATTAAAGATTCTTAAAATGTCATCTGCATTTACTTTGATAGTGAAGCTTTCAGATGGCTCTTTAACATCAAATCTAAAGCCCTGCTCCATAAGAGGAGGAGTAAGCTCAGAAATAATCTGCATGAAAAATTCCATTCCATCATATTCATCAAGAGCGTCATCAGCTCTTTTAGGATTAGGGTCGAATGCAAGAAAGTATTCAAATAATCTATCAGACATTTCCTTAATCTGATGGCAGGTAGTAAGGGCAGTGTTTAAATACTTATCTAATTCTTCCTGTGAATTGTAGTGATGCTCCTTTAGGATTTCCAGATATCCCATCTGTGTTGTAAGAGGAGTACGAAGGTCGTGGGACAATGCAGTAACAAGACTATTATTGGCCTGCAGCGCTTTCTTTTCATTTTCCATCTGCTGAATAACAGCAATACGCATGGAATTAAGACTGGTTGCAACATTTGCGATTTCGTCATAGCCCTTTACAGGAATGTTGTAGTTCAAATCACCACCCTCAAGAATGTTGATACCAGAGGTAACCTCTTTGATGTAGTGAATCTTTTTTCTAACAAGGCTTGTGATAATAGTGATAATTATTATGGCTGATATAAATAGATTTATAATGTGGATTTTGTTGTATAAATCATATTGAAAATCTTCAAAGACATGCATTATATACTGGCCATCAGCAAAATCTATGGTGTATTCTTTTGAGTAAGGGTTGTATTCATAGCTTTCTTCCAATTCTTCATCTGACAAATTATAGTCCGAATCTGGATCTGTATAATCCACCAAAAAATTGTAGGTGACTTTACCATTTTTTTCGATGTAGAAATATACGTAAGGGTTTTGTGTGCCCCAGGTCTGAATTGCCAAGGGGTCATCCCCATCTACATTATTTTTTTCAATATAATCTTTGAAATCCTCAATAGATTCCTCCAAGCGTTTTTGCACGTATACCTTTTTGCACCATTTAGAGGAGTATATGGCTTCATTAGCCTGTTGTAGTAGAAGAAAGATAACCAAGCCTGTTAGCAGGGCAAAGCCAATGGTGAGCCATAGCTCTATATATAAAGATTTTGTTGTGAGCTTTCTTAGTTTTCTCATTGTAATTTATATCCCTTTCCCCATACAGTAAGCAGATGTGTTGGCTTGGATGGATCATCCTCAAGCTTTGTTCTAAGGTTTCTAATGTGAACCATGATGGTTGCATTTGAGCTGTAAAAATAAGGTTCGTTCCAAATGCTTTCATATATAAGCTGGGCAGGAAATACCCTTCCTGGGCTTTCTATAAGAAGGCGCAATATTTGGTATTCTAATTCGGATAAATCGATTTCAGTTTGTTCACCGGTAGATGATGTGATAAATACTTCGTTTCTGTCTTTTGCTACCTTAAATATATCGTAGGTAAAATAGTTGCCGTTTGGAGTAGCTTCTTTTCCTTTATATACATAGTAGCGACGAAGCATGGATTTAACTCTGGCTGTAAGCTCACTGTGTGAAAAAGGCTTTGATAAATAATCGTCTGCACCTATAAGAAGGCCAAGTGATTTATCAGAGTCAGTTCCCTTTGCAGTCAGAAACAGTATTGGCATTTGATAGCTTTCGCGAATCTTCTTACATACATCCAAGCCTGAGATGCCTGGCATCATAATATCAAGTATGATTAAATCGATGGTGTCGTCCACAAGTGTAAGTGCAGTCTCACCATCAGGAGCATCTATGATTTCGTAGCCTTCGCTTTCTAATAATATATGAAGTATGTTTCTTATTTCCTCGTTGTCATCTACAACAAGTATCTTTTGCTTTTCCATAAAAACCTCTTTATTCTAAAAAATCAATCTCATCTGTCTGTATAGTATCACAAAATACGTAATTAAATATGAAAATCCTGCTTCTTTAGGTTTCTTTAGATTTACTTTAGGGTTTTCTTAAGGGTTTGATGGCATACTGTGTACTGTTGTTAAACAAACCAACGGAGGAATATATACATGAAATTAAAAGACATACTTGAGAAGATTAAGTTTTGGAATAAGGAAGAAGAGTATTTAGATGAAGATTTAGATGAAAGCTTGGAAGGCGAACCTTCTGATGCTGATAAAAAGTTTTTTAAGAAGCTGAATAAAAAGATTGTAGCGGCAATGGTTGCAGCAGCACTTCTTATCAGTGCGTTTGCAGGTGTAACTGGTGTAAAGCATGTAATGGCTAAGGCTGATGCAGCAGAAGAAATGATTGCAACAGTTCCAGTTGTAAAGCAGGATGTTCAAAAGACATTATCTGCAACAGGAACTATTATTTCAGCTCAGGAGAGTGGTCAGTTTGCAACAGTTTCGGGTAGCTATCCTGTAGAAGAGGTCTATGTAAAGGTTGGCGATGAAGTAAAGGCCGGAGATCCTCTTTATAAATTAGATATGTCTACTATGGAAGAAACTCTTTCATATCAACAGCAGGCGTTAAATCTTCAGAATCAGCAGAATGCAATTTCTCAACAGAATGCTGATAAGGCATTGCAGGACGCTAAAGACGCAGGGGCAGTTCAGGTAAATGATGCTAACAGAAGCTTGGCACAGGCTAAGCAGGACAAGGCTGCAGCAGATAGACAGCAGTCAAACAGTAACTCACAGGTAGATAGTAGTAGAAACGCAGAAAATGATGCGAGACGTGCCTATGATAACGCTAATGCTAATGTATCTTCTTTACAAAGTAAGGTTAATGATATTCAAAAACAAATAGAAGCAGCAGATGAAAATACTAATGTAGATGACTTAAAGAAAAGCTTAGATGCTGCAAAGCTAGAATTAAACAGCGCTATTACAGATAGAGATGGTAAGAAATCTGCATATGACGTAGCAGTAAGCAATAGACAATCAGCAGAGCAGACACTTCAGTCGGCTAAGGATAGTGCGGCAACTGCAGCACGTTCATTAGATTCCGCATCGGCATCAGCAGCTAATACACAAAACACTGCTAATAACAATATTATTAGCCAGTATCAGGCAGCAAGAACAAACGAGCTTTCATCTAAGGCTAACACACTTTCTGCTGAACAGGAGATTGCTAAATCAAAGGAAGAGCTTTCAAAGGCAGTTGTTCGCGCCAGCCAGGATGGAACAGTTACTAACGTAAATATTGTAAAGGGACAGACCTATTCTGGAACTGATGCAGTAGTAATAGATAATGTAACAAGCCTTAAGGCTACAGCTGATATTGATGAAGCACAGATTCCACAGATAGCAGTTGGTCAAAAGGTTCAGATTAAAACAGATGCTACAGGAGATGAAATCTTAGAGGGAACAGTTACCTTCGTATCACCTACAGCGACAAAAAATAGTACAAAGACAACAGATGGCGAATCATCTACAGCATCAGTTTCAAAGAGCCGTGCTACATATAGAGTTGACGTGACTTTAGATACATTAGATGAAAACTTAAGACTTGGTATGACTGCAAAAATGACATTCATTACAGCAGATGCTAAGGATGCTTTAGTAGTTCCTACTACTGATTTACAGACAGATGCAGATGGTAACAAATATGTTGTAGTTCAAAAGGCTGATGGAAGCACAAAGAACGTAACAGTTACAGTAGGAATCTCAGATGATTTCTATACAGAAATAAAGGATGGCAAGCTCAAAGAGGGTGATGTAATCGTTGAAGCTGGACTTGACGGAAGTGCTGATGCAGTACTAGATGAAATGGGCGCAGATGGAGGTATCTATTTTGAGTAATGATATTTTATTACAGGCCAGAGACATTAAGAAAAGCTACTATGTAGGTACTCCTAATGAGCTGGAGATTCTTCATGGAATAGATCTTGATATAAAAAGAGGTGAGTTTGTATCTATAGTAGGTCAGTCTGGTTCAGGTAAAAGTACACTAATGAATATCTTAGGCATCCTGGATAGACAAACATCTGGAAAATACATACTTGATGGAGTGGATATATCAAAGGCTCCTAACAAAGCGTTATCGTCTTTACGTAATAAACATATCGGCTTTGTATTTCAGACCTATAATCTGATAGCAAGAACAGATGCTATTGCAAATGTAGAAATGCCTATGTTATATGCTGGAATTTCTGAAAAGAAGAGAAGAGCCAGGGCCATAGAGCTTCTTGAAATGGTAGGAATGGGAGAGAGAATGCATCACACACCTGATGAGCTTTCAGGTGGACAAAAGCAGCGTGTTGCCATTGCTCGTGCTATGGCAAATGACCCGGATATCATTCTTGCAGATGAGCCTACAGGTGCTCTTGATTCAAAAACAGGACGTCTAGTAATGGATATCTTTCACGAGCTTCACGAAAAGCAGGGTAAGACTATTGTGCTTATCACTCATTCAAACGAGCTTGCAGCAGAGACTCCAAGAATCATAACTATTAGCGATGGAAACATTATCTCTGAAAAAATAAATGATAAGGAAGGTGTAGCATAAATGATTAAAGAAAATTGTAAGCTTGCTATCATAAGCATTAAAGCTAACAAGATGCGTGCCTTTCTTACAATGCTTGGTATTATCATCGGTGTTTGCGCTGTTATAGCCATTATGACTGTTGGTAATTCCATGACAGCTGATGTTAAAAAGCAGTTAGAAAGCTACGGTGTTCAAAATATCACAGTATATATGAACCCAATCGATTACAATGCAGAGCTTAGCGAAGCGGACTATCAGGCAATGGCCCTTAAGCCAGAGACACTGCATAAGCTTTCTGAGAAATTCGATGGAAGAATAAGCGCTATTTCAGTGGAAGCCCAGGCAGGTTCTGGAACTGTAATAAAGGATAGCAATAAAGCAAATGTTGATATTAACGGAGTAAGCGCCGGATATTTTAAAGCTAACAATATAAAGCTTATTAATGGAAATACATTTACAGAATTTGATTATTCCCAGGGTAAAAACACGGCCATCGTTTCTAACAAATTTGTAGAGCAGCTATATGGCGAAAACTTCAAGCCTGAAAATCTGCTAGGCAATGAGATAGAAGTAAACGTCAATGACGAATATATGCATTTAACTGTTATTGGTATTTACGAATTCAAGCAGGAAGGCAGTATGATGAGAGGAAACAACAAAAATATTAGTACTACCATGTACATTCCTCTTAAGAATGCCTGGAACTTTACCCATGATGAGTTAATATTTGATGCTACAGTTGTTGCAGCAGAAGGCGAAGATGCCGCAGCTCTTTCGACAGAAATAAAAGAATACCTAACCACACTACTTTCTAGTTCCTTAGGTGACAAATTCATGGTGGATGCTTACAGCAATCAGTCTATGATTGAAGAAAATACAAAGACTATGAATCAGATGACTATGGCAATTTCAATGATTGCCGCAATCGCATTAATCGTAGGTGGAATCGGTGTAATGAACATTATGACTGTATCCATCACAGAACGTACCAGAGAAATTGGTACAAGAAAAGCCCTTGGCGCACCAGATAGTATGGTTATGCTTCAGTTTATCAGCGAAGCAATTATTATCTGTCTAATCGGTGGCGTTATCGGTATCGTCCTAGGCTTAGTCTTAGGTAATGTGGCAGTCCATTTCATGGGCTATACACCACATATTTCATTTGCAAGTATCTATTTATCCGTAGGGTTCTCAATGGCCATAGGCGTGTTCTTTGGTTACTCCCCAGCCAAGCACGCGGCCAATATGAACCCAATAGATGCTCTTCGTTACGAATAGAATGGACGTAATATTAGAGCAAACTCATTCTCCCTAGGCCCTGGATTAACCCAGGGCTTTTTCCATAAATTTTTCATTATTAATAATGAAGCGTTCGTGAGTTCCTTTGCCGATTACGTTGTCTCCATGATTACGTTGTCTCCATCAAAGCAGGTTACTTCAAAAACAAGACGACGTCTGTCGATTTCGGTAAGTACAGCTTCGCATGTGATAGTGTGACCAATAGCAGATGCACGGTCATGGCTGATATCAACCTTTGTTCCAACAGTCCCTTCACCTTCAGCAAGCTCTGGCTGAACCATCTTCCAGCATGTCTCTTCCATAAGAGCAAGCATTGCGGGTGTGGCAAAAACATCTAATGCACCACTTCCGAATGTTTTTGCAGTGTTTTGTTCTGTTACTGTAGTTTTAAGGCTACCCTTCATTCCAATTTCTAACATTAGTTTCTCCTCTTTTCGTATGTTCTATGGTTTGTATAATAGCCATTTTTGTGCTATAATTCAACACCGTGAGTTCGTAACCATCCTCACTTAAATCAAAACTAGGAGATGTATAAAAATGAATAAAAAAGTATTATTATTATGTCAGGGTGCGATGATCGCAGCCATCTATGTTGTATTGACAGTATTTATCAATGCATTCGGTCTTGCAAATGGTGCAATTCAGATTCGTATATCTGAGGCTCTTTGCATTTTACCTATTTTTACACCAGCAGCAATTCCTGGACTTTTCGTAGGTTGTGTACTTTCCAACATCATTACTGGATGTGCTATCTACGATATTGTTTTCGGAAGTCTTGCTACATTACTTGGTGCAATCGGTACATATTACCTTAGAAAAACAAAATTTTTATTTACATTACCACCAGTTATCGCAAATGGTGTTATAATTCCATTAGTACTTAGATTCGCTTATGGAATGCCTGATGCATATTGGTTCTTAGTTGTAACAGTATGCGTAGGAGAAATTATCAGCGTTTGTATTCTTGGTATGATTCTTAAGGCAGCTATTTGGCCACAGAGATATTTCATATTCAGAAATACAGAAAAGGAAAACAATTAATTCGGAGGACAAGATGAAAGAAATTCTTCAGCAGATTAAGGAAGAGGTTATCAAGGGCTTTACAGCTGCAGGCTATGATGAAAAATATGCAATGGTTACACTTTCAAACAGACCTGATTTATGCCAGTTCCAGTGCAATGGTGCTATGGCAGCAGCAAAAGAATACAAAAAGGCCCCTATTGCTATTGCAAACGAAGTAGTAGAGAAGCTTGCAGATAATGCAATGTTTTCAAAGTGCGAGGCATGTCCTCCAGGCTTTATCAATATGAACCTTTCAGATGAATTTATATCTGAATTCGTTTCAAACATGGCAGCTGACACAGAGCGTTTTGGTGTAGATAAGGTTGCCACACCTAAGAAGGTCATGATTGATTACGGCGGACCTAACGTTGCTAAGCCACTTCACGTTGGCCATCTTCGTTCTGCTATTATCGGTGAATCTATTAAGCGTACAGCTCGTTTCATGGGCGACGAGGTCATCGGTGATGTTCATCTTGGAGACTGGGGTCTTCAGATGGGTCTTATCATTACAGAGTTAAAGCTCAGAAAACCAGAGCTTGTTTATTTTGATGAGAACTATGATGGAGAATATCCAACAGAGGCACCATTTACTATTTCAGAGCTTGAGGAGATTTATCCTTGCGCTTCAGGAAAGTCAAAGGAAGATCCTGCTTATAAGGAAGCTGCTATGACAGCTACTTACGAGCTTCAGCATGGAAGAAAGGGCTATCAGGCACTTCTTTCACATATTCTTAATGTTTCAGTTACAGACCTTAAGAGAAACTACGAAAAGCTTGATGTTACATTTGATCTTTGGAAGGGCGAAAGTGATGCACAGCCTTACATCCCTGATATGGTTCAGAAGATGAAGGATGACGGCTTTGCTTACATTTCAGAGGGCGCTTTAGTTGTTGATGTTAAGGAAGACACAGATACAAAGGAAGTTCCACCATGTATGATTCTTAAATCAGATGGTGCTTCACTTTACAATACAACAGACCTTGCTACTATGGTTTGGCGTATGAAGGACTACAACCCAGATTCAATCATCTACGTTGTAGATAAGCGTCAGGAACTTTACTTTACACAGGTATTCCGTTGTGCTAAAAAGACTGGCATCGTTCCAGCTGACAAGAACCTTTACTTCGTAGGCTTTGGTACTATGAACGGTAAGGATGGTAAGCCATTCAAGACACGTCAGGGTGGCGTTATGCGTCTTGAGTATCTTCTTCAGGAAGTAGAGGATAAGATGCTTGAGAAGATTAAAGAAAACGGCACAATGAACGACGAGGATGCCTTAAAGACAGCTAAGATTGTTGGTCTTTCAGCAGTTAAATATGGTGATTTATCAAACCAGGCTTCAAAGGATTATATCTTCGATATCGACAGATTCACATCTGCAGAAGGTAACACAGGTCCATACATCCTTTACACAATCGTAAGATGTAAGTCAATTCTTGCAAAAGCAGGAGTAGAGCAGGTTGAGGGAACTATCCTTCCAGCTCATTCTGATTCAGAGCGTGGATTACAGCTTGAACTTACAAAGTTCATGGCAGCTCTTACATCAGCTTACGAGGATATGGCACCTCACAAGATTTGCGCATATATTTATGATTTAGCAAACGCATTTAATAGATTCTATCATGACACAAAGATTTTAGCTGAGGAAGACGAAGCTACAAAGGCAAGCTACTTAAAGCTTCTTGTTCTTACACGTAGCGTACTTGAAAAGTCTATCGACTTACTTGGCTTTAATGCACCGGAGCGTATGTAATGGGTGATAATTCATTTTTACCAATTGATTTTATTAATCGCATGGAGCAGGATTTAGGTCCTGACTTCCATGCGTTTTTGCGTTCCTTTGAGGAAAGCAAAATATCTGCCTTAAGATTTAATCCTATAAAATCAGACGAAAAGGCAAAAGAAAATATAGCTTCAATGCTTGAAGAGCAGGTTAATTGGAGTCCTAACGGCTACTATTATGATGATGAAAAAAGCCGTCCTGGAATCCATCCATATCATGCTGCTGGCGTTTATTACATTCAGGATGCATCAGCACAACTTCCAGTAGAAATGCTTTCTCCAAAGCCCGGTGATATTTGCCTTGACCTGTGTGCTGCACCTGGTGGTAAATCCACACAGATAGCAGGCTATCTAAATGGCGAAGGCATTCTTGTTTCCAACGAGCCAATGAAAAACAGAGCCAAGATTCTTTCTGAAAATGTAGAGCGTCTTGGAATCAGAAACTGTATCGTAACATCAGAATATCCTGATAAGCTTGCTGAAAAGTTTGTAGAATACTTTGACAAGATTATGGTGGATGCACCATGCTCTGGTGAAGGTATGTTTAGAAAGAATCATGACGCATGTAATGAATGGTCGCTTGATTCAGTTCAGATGTGTGCCGAGCGACAGGCGGAGATTTTAGATAGAGCATATGAAATGCTAGTTCCAGGCGGCAGAATGTGCTATAGCACCTGTACCTTTGCAAAGGCAGAGGATGAGGAGGCAGTAGCAGCGTTTGTAGAAAGACACCCAGATATGAAGGTGGTAGAGGAGCGTAGGCTTTGGCCACATAAGGACAAGGGTGAAGGACACTATGCATGTCTTTTGGAAAAAGACGGCACATTTGACGGTGATAGAAATTACTATGATATTAAGCGTCCTAGTGATAAAATGTTAGTTGATTATTATGCCTTCATAAAGGAGGCATTAAAGGAGCCCAAGGAATGGAAGAACAATCTGCTTCTTATTAACGACCTGCTTTACAGGCTGCCTGATGAATGTCCTGATTTCAGTGGACTTCATGTACTTAGAGGAGGCCTGTTCTTAGGGACTCTTAAGAAGAATAGATTCGAACCAAGCCACGCCTTGGCTTTAGCACTTAAGGCTGATGAGGTATGTAATTCAGTAGATTTTTCTGCTGATAGTACAGAAATTAAGGATTATCTTTTGGGACAATCTTTAAGAATAGAAGGCCTTAAGGATGGCTGGACACTTATTACTGTCGATGGCTACTCTATAGGATGGGGTAAGGCTGTCAAAGGACAAATTAAAAATCATTACCCGAAGGGACTTAGACGATATGATTCATAAGATTTACAGACACAAACAAGATATTTACGAGTATATTATGTTTACCATTGCATCAGCTGTAATGGTTATTGGAATATACTTTTTTAAGTTCCCAAATCATTTTTCATTTGGCGGCGTCAGCGGTCTTTCTATTGTGTTGGCCCAGCTTTTGCCAAGGACACCAGGTTATATCAACCTTGTTATTAATATTGTACTTTTAATTTTAGGTTTTATTGCCTTAGGTAAATCCTTCGGTATTAAGACTACATATATCACACTTTTAGTATCTTTTGGTCCTAGCATATTAGAAAAAATCGCACCTATGGATGGACCACTTACAAATCAGCCAGTGCTTGAGCTTATGTTTGCTATAGCACTTCCTGCATTTGCATCAGCTGTTTTCTTCAACCTTGGTGCATCTAGTGGTGGTACAGATATTGTTGCCATGATTCTTAAGAAATACACAAAGGTAGATATTGGTACAGCACTTTTCATGTCAGATGTTATTATCGTAGTTTTGGCATGTCTTGTATTTAACGTTGAAACAGGTTTGTTCTCACTTGTTGGACTTCTTGCAAAGTCACTTGTTGTTGATGAGACTATCGAGAATATCAACCTTGCAAAATACTTTACAATTATCTGTTCAAATCCTGAACCAATCGTGGATTTTATCATGAACGATTTAGGAAAGGGTGCAACAGTATATAAGGCTGAGGGAGCATACGGTCACACTGAAAAGACTGTTATCCTTACAATCCTTAAGCGCCAGCAGGCAGTAGAGCTTAAGAATTACATCAGACGCAATCAGCCTGGCGCATTCATAGCAATTACAAACAGTAGCGAAATTATAGGAAAAGGCTTTAGAGGATACAACTAATGAACGAGGCATGGGGAATTCTTGCTCATGTAGATGCGGGCAAGACTACACTTTCAGAAGCAATTTTATATAACGCTGGAGTTTTGGCGGACCTTGGTCGAGTAGACAAGGGGTCCGCCTTTTTAGATACAGATGAGCAGGAAAAGAATAGGGGAATTACCATCTTTTCAAAGCCTGCTGTATTTGAATACATGGGACAGAAGCTTACATTACTTGATACTCCAGGACATGTGGACTTTGCAACAGAAACAGAAAGAGCTATTTGGGCTCTTGATTTTGCAATCCTTCTTATCAGTGGAACAGATGGGGTTCAGGCTCACACAAAGACACTGTTTTCTTTACTTGAAAAGAATAATGTTCCAACAGTCATTTTTATTAACAAGGCTGATATGACTGGGTTCAACCAGGATTTTGTTATAAATGATTTAAAGGAAAAGCTTTCAAGAACATGTCATTTACTTTCCAATCAAGAGGATATTGCCATGGAGGATGAAGCTGCCATGGAAGAATATCTGGATAAGGATTGCCTTTCTAATTATCGTATATACGATATGGTTCTAAACAGAAAGCTGTTTCCTGTTATTACAGGCTCGGCTTTAAAAAATGAAAATGTAGATGAGCTGCTTTCATTTATGAAGGGCATCAGTGAGCACTATAGCAATGAAAACAGCGCACTTAAAAATGCTGATTTTGGAGCAAAGGTGTACAAAATAGAAAGCTTAGGAAGAGATTCACGTCTTACCTTTACAAAGCTTACAGCAGGTTCTATGAAGGTAAAGGGCCTTCTTCCAAATGGAGAGAAAATCGACCAGATTAGAATATATTCTGGTAATAAATTTAATCAGGTGGACGAGGCAAAGGCAGGTGATGTAGTAGCCTTTGTTGGTCCTAAGAATACATTTGCAGGTGAAGGACTGGGTGTGGTAGAAAACAGACCAGAGCTTACCATTACACCTGTACTTAAGTATAAGCTGGAATTTTTGGATGATACCATCCCGAGGTTAGCATACCCAAAGCTAATGGCATTTAATGACGAGGATGCATCTTTAAATGTTAAATGGAATGAGAGCTTAGAAGAGATTACCTTTAATTTGATGGGAGAGGTGCAGACAGAAATCCTGCTTAACAGAATCGAAACCGAGCTTGGAATAAAGGCGAAGTTTACAGAGGCAGGAGTTTTATATAAAGAGACTATTAAAGAGCCAGTGGAGGGTGTAGGGCATTTTGAACCGCTTCGTCATTACGCAGAAGCCCATATCCTTATGGAACCACTTCCTACTGGTAGCGGAATAGAAGTTGAAAGCAGTGTTTCAACAGATGATTTAGCGCTTAATTGGCAAAGACTAATTACTACTCACATCCTTGAAAGAGAACATGTTGGAACTGCCATAGGAGCACCACTTACTGATGTGAAATTTACCATTGTCGGTGGCAGAGCTCACATTAAACACACTGAAGGCGGAGATTTTAGAGGGCCACATATCGAGCCATAAGACAAGGCTTAATGGAGGCTGGCACTGAAATATTAGAGCCATATTTTGATTTTGAAATTACACTTCCTTCTAATCAGATAGGCAGGGTTATGACTGATATAGAAAACATGGGTGGAAGCTTTGAGGTGCCAGAGGATTTGGGAAGTGAATCTAGAATTACAGGTGTTGCTCCAGCTGTAGGAATCAGAAATTATCAGGCTACCCTTATAACCTTTACAAAGGGAATGGGACAGCTCTCTTTAAGTCACGCACATTATGATATTTGCAAGAATCCTCAGGATGTAATAGATGCTGTGGGATATAATCCAGAGGCAGATATAGATAATCCGGCGGATTCTGTTTTCTGCTCTCATGGAGCAGGTGTTATAGTGCCTTGGTTTGAGGTAAAACAAAAGTGTCATGTTCCATGCATAGATAATAAGGTAGACAGCGATGAAATCGACGATATTCCTATTAACATGAAGCGAATGAACCACGGTGTGGACGAGTGGCTAGACCCAGATGAAATAGATAATATTCTAAGACAGGCTACCCACAGTAATCATGGTAAGAATCCTAAAAAGGGGTGGCACTATGGTGAATCTTCTAGACCAAGAAGAGCGGATTCAGATTATGTTTATAAAGCTCCAAAGGAGATAAAGGCAAAGGAAAAATATCTGCTTGTTGATGGGTACAATCTTATATATGCCTGGCCAGAGCTTAAGGCAGTTCTGGATGTTAATTTGGATGGTGCCAGAGGTAAGCTTTTAGATATCCTTAGTAACTACAAAGCCATGACTGACTATCAG